>CAZQHS010000021.1:0-19119 GCA_964593485.1 uncultured Clostridiaceae bacterium | reverse complement strand
AATGTTGGAACTTAAGTAGGGAGGGACATAATTGAATAAATTTATTAAGTTCGGGGAATTAGCACCGAAAACCATAGTTAAGGGTATATTTTCCATAACATTATTGCATTTGCTGATGTCTATGTATTTTGCAAATGTCTTTTTGAACCTCGATAGCACCTGGGTTCAGACTTTGGCTTTCAAAATACATTTTATTTACTTTAGATACTTGCAGCCCATTGTGGCTATTGTATGGCTGAAATTTGTATGCGATTTTTTGTATAGGGTCATGGTGAGAGGCGATGGTGAATAATATATATAAATTGCGTAGCAATATTTATATATTATTCACCATCCTATAACGGAACGACACAGGGGTCGTTCCCTACATGTTGCACATTATTCTACAATTGTTCAGGAGGTGGTTTTATGTGGTCACGGCAGGAAGTGAAATCCTATGCCAGGGATTTTTTAAAAAGGCATTACCTGAAAGCATTTTTGGTTTGCCTTATCGCCTGGGCATTGGGCGGAGGCATAACAAAAAATATAAAGTGGGAAGAATCTATTCATCACAACAGGTTTATGACTGGCAGCAATAATATAACTATGAAATCAAAAAATCCATTCACGGATTTCGCACTGAGAAAAGCAAGATCTCCATTTGCATTCAAATTGGCAACAGGGATGATTCCAATAGCAGCTTTGTTCGCCTTTGCCTTCACAACTTTCGTAAGCAACGCTGTTGAGGTAGGGAAGGTACGGTATTTCCTAAAAGGCTTTGATAATGATTACGATGCTGATGTGGGGATATTATTCTCAACCTTTAATGGAGAGGAATACTATGGCGTTGTAAAAACCCAGTTTTTCAAGGGGCTGTATATTTTTTTATGGGGGCTATTGCTGGTTATACCCGGAATAATAAAATCCTATGAATATAGAATGGTGCCCTATATTATATCCAAAAAGCCCAATATGCCCTATGATGAGGCCATAAGAGTAAGCAGATATATGACAGACGGGCATAAATGGAATATGTTCGTTTTGGATCTGTCTTTTATAGGCTGGCATATTTTGGGAGCCTTATTTTTCGGAATAGGTGGGTTATTTGTAATCCCTTATGAAGAGGCTTCCTTTGCAAGGTTATTTAATATATTATCGGGCTATGATGACATGAATATAGAACCAGATTATCAGATTAATGAATAGATTTTAATAAGCTTTGTAAAGGTTGATACTGTTGAAGAACTACTACTATTTGTTATTTAATATGAAGCGAGTTTTGATGCAACCCGTAACAAGCTTAGATACCCTAAACTGTGGAACTCAGCAATCCAAGCAAATGGTTAAATGTGGGTAAATTTAAAAGAGGATATCAGATATTTTAATTGAAAGGATAGATGTTTATGGAATTAGTTTATAAAGGAAAAACAAAGGATATATATGTATCGCAAGATGTAAATTGAATCATTGAAATTGGAAGGTATATTATCGGGTAATAAGGAAGAGCAGCACTTTTATATTTTATGTATCTTTTCAAATACCACTTAGTTATTATATAATTTCCTTTAAAAAGAATGTTTTTGTTAAAATTTTATAATTACCTAAAGGAGGATGAGCAAGTGTTTGAGGTCATTACATATCCATTTTTTGATGACTTTTTAAGTCTTTGTGCAGATTCAAAAGAAAGCATTAAGTTATGTTCTCCATTTGTAAAAGAAGAAATTGTAGAAAGTATTTTTGAAGTTTCAAGTAAAAATTTATCCATAGAATTGATTACAAATATAAATTTAGAAAGTTTTCATCGAAAGTCATCAGACTTGGAAGCGATTAGTAAGCTCGTTAATAACGGAACAGTGTATAACCATACAACTTTACATGCTAAATTTTTTATTTTTGATAATAAAAAATGTTTAATAACATCAGCTAATTTAACAGCATCAGGACTAAAAAGAAACTTTGAATGCGGTTTGTTTACAGACGATTCAAATGTAGTTGACTTTCTTGCATGTCAGTATAAATCAATAACCAACGATTCGAATGTCGGTGTGATTACAAATTCATTGATTTATCATATTGAGGAAATACTTAATAATATACCAATGAATAAAAGAATCTCATATCCACCTTTGGATATATCCTTAATTTTTGAATCTGATATTTATGCAGTTAGGAAAACGCTTAAAGGATGGAAGAAAAGTGTCTTTGAACTTATAGATATTCTAACAGATGAAGCTTTTTCAACAAAAGATGTAAAGTTTATGGCAAAGCAATTGGAAGAACTCTATCCTAAAAATCATAATCGCGAAGCAAAAATACGTCAGGTATTGCAAAATTTAAGGGATATTGGATTAATTGAATTTACAAGCCCTGGCTTTTATAGAAGGCTTTGGCGAAGGGTTTAAAAGATTAAAACCGAAATCACAGAAATGTTATAGAATTCCATTGAAGCATATTGTACTTGCAAGGTTACTAACTGTTCAAAGAATTTTTATTACGGTTAGTATGCTGTCTTAGCACTTATTGATAAATACAACGATAAGACTTTTATTGGTTTGTTCTTGTTTAAAAATAAAATAGTTTTAATGGATACCATAACCCGTAAAAGTTTTTACTGAATGGATTAAACCACCAATGTTGTTGAAATGTGTACAAACAAAAGTGTGTAAAAGGGCAGAAAGCTTAGCGAGTTGGATTAAATGGATTGTAGATTTAACTGAAATTAAATAATTATGGAAGGACAGATATTTATGAAATTAGTTTATAAAGGAAAAACAAAAGATGTATATGCCTTAGAGGATGGGAATTATTTATTAAAATTTAAAGATGATGTGACTGGGGCAAACGGGATATTTGACCCAGGTGCCAATACCGTAGGCCTTACAATGGAAGGTGCAGGTAAGGCGGCCCTCAGGCTTACAAAGATGTTTTTCGAGATATTGAAGGAAAAGGGCATACCCACCCACTACATAGATGCGAATATTTCCGATGGCACCATGACGGTTATGCCGGCGGAGCCATTTGGGAAAGGCTTGGAGGTAATATGTCGCTATAGAGCTGTGGGAAGTTTTATAAAGCGCTATGGCATGTATGCCGGGAGCGGGATGCCGCTGAATGCTTATGTGGAAATCACACTGAAAGATGATGAACGCCAGGATCCTCTTATCACTGAAGATGGGCTCATCATGCTTGGCATATTAAGCAAGGAAGAATACGAAATCTTAGTCAAATTGACCAAGGAGATTGCAGAAATAATAAGAGAGGAACTGGCTAAAAAGGATTTAGAGCTTTATGATATAAAATTCGAATTCGGTAGGGTGGGGGAGGATAAACATATTGCCCTTATAGACGAAATATCCGGAGGGAACATGAGGGCCTATCAAGGCAATAAAAAAATTGAGCCGTTGGAATTGGAAAAAATAATGCTGGATGAATAAAGAAAAAAACTTTTTCGCAGAACCACACCTGCAACGGTCTCAAGACCATTTTATCATAGTTTTATACTACTCAACAAATTTATTTCTTTTACTTCTATTTTACTTTTACAGTTAATGTCCTATCCGTGCCATCTGTTTTTTTAATAATATCTTTTAATCTGAAAATGTGATACTATTAAAATAATAAAAAATTTGCAGATTAGTTTTGTTTCCAGGATTCTATCAAATAAAAAGCTTCTTGTATTTAACAAAAGCTCATTGAGGTAGGATATAATGAATAAAATAAAGCACACACTTCTCATTGCCGCATGCGTTGCATTAGCGTCACAGTTTAATCTTAGCTATTTTGTAAAAGGATTTATAATAACTTTATCAGTAGTGCTGCTTCCTATTTTTCTATATAACTATGGAGAACTAAATCCCATAATTGTAGGATTTGCTACCGGGATTGTTTCACCTCTTTTCAGGGGAGTTATTGTATATTTAGGCAACAGAGATATAAACCTTACTTTTGAATTGGTGGGGCCCGATGTATTTTTTTATTTTACCTATGGGATTATATTTTATGTGGTTTATTTTAGGGCCACCAAGAAGGATATAACGAGATTTGTTTTTTCCGCTTTGGCCTGCGACTTTTTTTCAAATATTGTTGAGATGAGTATTAGAACGAAAGTTGCGGACATGAGTTTTACCATAATAAAAGACCTGATCATGATCGCATCCGTAAGGGCACTGATAGTGCTTGGAATTGTCGTATCGGTGAAACATTACAGATCATTTTTGATAAAGGAAGAGCATGAGTCAAGATACCGCAAACTAATGCTTCTCACCTCGGGCTTTAAAAGTGAAATTTACTTTATGAATAAAAACATAACTCAGATTGAGGATGTTATGAAAAAATCCTATAATGCTTATAAAATAATTTTTGAAGGTGATTATCCCAAAGAAATCAAAAATCTTTCCTTGGATATTGCAAAAGATGTTCACGAAATAAAAAAGGACTATATAAGGATTATAAAAGGATTGGAAGCCATATCAAAGGATAAAATAGACTACTCAAAAATGAATATAAATGATATTGTCAGCATTTTGGAGACGGATATAAGGGAATACATACTCAGAAACAATTTGGATATTGACATTATATTCAATGTACGGGCGGATTTTTATATAAAAAACCATTTTTATCTTATGTCTATTCTAAATAATTTGATAAACAACAGTATAGAATCCATCGGAAAAAGAAGAAAAGGTATCTTGAGAATGACCATATATGAAACGGGGAAGGATTATATTTTTGAAGTAAAAGATAACGGAGTAGGCATTAGAAAAAGTGATTTGGATTATATATATAACCCCGGTTTTTCTACGAAGTTTGATGAAACCACGGGAAATATAGAAAGAGGTATAGGCCTTTCATTGGTAAGAGATTTGACAAGTTATACCTTTGGCGGCGAGATAACGGTGAGTTCTCAGATGGGAAAAGGCACTACATTTAGAATAAGTATACCGAAGGATATTTTTGAGGGGGAATAACTTTGAGGTATTATATTGTAGATGATGATATTAATATAGTAAAGATCCTAAGCAATATCATAGATGAAAAGAATATGGGAGATATAGTAGGTCATTCCTATGATGGGGAAACTGCGTTAAAGGAAATAATTATGTACAATCCAGACATAGTCTTAGTGGACTTGCTCATGCCCAAATTAGACGGTAATACTTTGGTAAAAGAGATAAAATCCGTAAAGCCTGAAATTAGCTTTATAATGATATCACAAGTATCGGACAAGGAACTTATTACCGATTCCTATTATTCGGGAATAGAGTTTTTTATTTCAAAACCTTTGAATAATATAGAAGTAGAAAAAGTGGTTAATAAAGTAGCAGAAAAGGTTCGGATGGAGAGGATTTTAAAAGACATCCGAAAAGTAGTAAAATATGAGGACAGTGGCAAAGGCGATGGCACGGATATGATAAAAAGGATGAAATATATATTAAGTGCACTTGGTATGTTAGGTTCCAAAGGTACCAATGATATTATCTCTATAGGAGAATTCATAATAACAAATAAAAGATGCTATAAGGAATCCTACATAGATAGTGTATGTGACCGTTTAGGTGAGAACCCTAAAATAGTTAAGCAAAGAATCCGCAGATCAATAAAAGAAGGCCTGATAAATATTGCAAATGCCGGCATAGAAGATTACTACGCCGATACTTTTCAACAGTATTCCAACACCTTGTTTGATTTTGAGAATGTCAAAGCTGAGATGGATCGGATCAGGGGAAAAAAATCAGCAGGCGGAAAAGTAAACATAAATAAGTTTTTCGAGGGCCTGCTGTTCTTGTGTGAAAATTCATTTTAAAAAAATTTTACCTTCAGATAAAAGAATATTCAGATAGTTGTGATTATTTTTGAATATATCTGATTATATTTGAATGAGGCATTTATAATTAATTATGTACAAACCTATATAAGGTATACATATTTATCTGCCTTACTTAAACCTTTATAGTTTTGAATAAAAACAAAAAATGGAGGAGGAAAAACAGTGAAAAGAACATTATCATTGCTGCTTATCGTATTATTTGTTGCATCTTTGGCGTTGACAGGTTGTTCCAAGCCAGCAGAGCAGGGTGGCGGAGCAGTTGAATCCGACGTTATAAAGGTTGGCTGGATGGGCTCCTTGACGGGAGACCAAGCTGTATTTGGACAGTGTGAATTTAACATGGTAAAGCTGCTTTTCGAAGAAGTCAATGAAAAGGGCGGAGTCTTAGGCGGCAAAAAACTAGAAGCAATAGGCTATGACACCAAGGGAGATCCCCAAGAAGCCGTTAACGTGGCAAAAAGACTTACAGGCCAGGACAAAGTTGTAACAATAATCGGACCTAATGCCAGCGGTAATGCTATACCCATAGCTCCGGTGCTGGAAGAAGCAAAAGTTCCCGACATTGCTACAGTTGCTACTAACCCCAAAGTTACAGTGCTTGATGGAAAAGTAAAACCATACAATTTTAGAGTATGTTTTATCGACCCGTATCAAGGTGCAGTTGCTGCAGGGTATGCTGCGGATGTACTTGGATTTACAAAAGCGGCAGTGCTTTATGACGTAGCTGATGACTATTCCCAAGGTTTGACAGAGTTCTTTGAAGAATTCTTTGTAGGCAAAGGCGGCAATATAGTTGCCAGAGAAGCTTTTAAGTTTGGCGATGTGGACTTTAGACCACAGCTAAGCAAGATCAAAGATTCCGGTGCGGAAGTACTTTTCCTCCCTATATTCTTTAAGGAGTTTTCATTGATTGCCAATCAAGCAAGAGAATTGGGGATAATGGTTCCTCTTATGGGTGGAGACGGAGTTCCTTCCGAACAATTATTTACAATGGCAAAAGAAGCTGTTCAGGGAAGTTTTATAGTTAACCACGTTGATTTTGATGACCCGGAAGTCCAGGATTTAAAGAGCAGATACAGGAATAAATACGGAAAGGAAATGGAGCTTAACGGATATTTGGCTCATGATGCCGTATTAATGTTCTTGGATGGTTTGGAAAGAGTAGGAGAAGCGGATTCCGTTAAACTTGCAGTGGCTTTTGAATCTACGGAAGTTGTAGGCGTTACAGGAAAAATAAAAATAGGTAAAGAAACTCATAACCCGGAAGGCAAAGAAGCAGCCGTTATTAAGATCGAGGGAGACGGGTATAAATTCATGCAGAAATACTCTGCACAATTAGATTAGAAAAGATAAATACAAAGAAGCTTACTTTTGTAAAGTAAATCGGTAGAATTATATATAGTTGTAAGCTATAAGTTATATGCTAAAGTTTCGGAGCGAATAAATTCGCTCCCTACTTTTAGCTTACAGGCTTTCCGCTTTCAGCTTTTAGCTTTTTAATTTTAGTTAGGGGTGAAAAGATGTCACAATTTATGCAGCAATTGATCAACGGTCTATCCATAGGCAGCGTATATGCACTTATGGCTGTAGGATATTCACTTGTTTATAGCATAATGAACTTTTCTAATTTTGCACACGGTGGTGTAATAATGTTAGGGGCTTATTTTGGATACTTTTTTATTACAGTAGCCAAACTTCCTTTTTATTTGGCATTTCCTTTGGCGGCTTTATCCACATGTTTGCTTGCTGTTCTTATAGAAAGAGGTGCCTACAAATCATTGAGAGAAAGAAAAGCACCTTTTTTATACTTTATTATATCAGCCATGGGAGCTTCCATATTCTTGGAAAACATAGTATTGGCTCTTGTGGGGCCTACATTTAGGAACTATCCACCTATTCTTTCAAGAACCCCCATACACATCGGAAGCATCACGGTAGGTAGACTTGATGTGGCTATGTTTATCATATCCGCTATATGTTTGGCACTACTTGTGTTTTTTATTGATCATACAAAAATGGGAAAAGCAATACAGGCTACCTCTTATAATGCAAAAGCCAGTGCCCTTATGGGAATAAACACCGATATAGTATATATTGTAGTGTTTGCCTTGGGGGGTTTTTTTGCAGGAATAGCAGGTGTTTTATTCGGAATGAAATATACTGTATACCCTCAGATAGGTATTATAACAAATAAATCTTTTATTGCCGCTGTTTTCGGCGGATTGGGCAGTTTGCCCGGGGCCGTCATCGGTTCCATATTGCTTGGAATAATAGAGACTTTTACTTCAGGTTATTTATCCTCCCAATACAGGGATTTGATTGCTTTCGTTTTACTCATCGGCGTTTTGGTAATTAAGCCCAGCGGACTCATGGGTAAAGTTACAGAAGATAAGGCATAGGGGGTATTGAGATGGATATAGTTTATTTAAAAGGTATATTGATTTTAGCAGGAATCAACCTTATGTCAGTTTTGGGGCTTTCTTTACTTACGGGTTTTACGGGAATGTTTTCATTCGGACATGCAGGTTTCATGGCTATCGGGGGATATACCGCAGCATCTATGACTGTAAAGTTCGGATTACCCTTTATCCCCTCTTTACTAATCGGGGGTCTTGCGGCCGCAATAGTAAGTGCCTTTATAGGAAGACTGACTCTCAACCTTAAGGGAGACTATTTTTGTATAGCTACCCTTGGTTTTGGCGAGGCAATTCGTTTGATACTTGATAACGTGCAGTATTTCGGGGGTGCAAGAGGTTGGCCCGGGATACCACACTACACGAACTTATCGAATATTATCCTTATAAACGTTGTTGCTATTATAATATTGGCAAATTTAGTACGTTCCAAACATGGAAGAAACATGATTGCAGTTAGAGAAGAAGAACTGGCTTCTCAAATAGTAGGTATTAATGTATTTAAATATAAAATGATTTCCCTTATGATCAGCGCGGCCTATGCAGGGATAGGGGGAGGACTAATGGCACACTATATGACTTTCCTCCAACCAAAAATGTTTAGTTTGGTAAAATCTACAGAGTTGACTATAATAGTGATATTTGGTGGCCTGGGCAGTATTTCCGGCAGTGTTGTGGGAGCATTGGTTTTGACTGCATTGCCTGAACTTTTAAGGGTATTGAAAGATTGGAGATTGGTCTTTTACGGTCTATCGGTAATAGTGATTATGGTAACAAGACCCGAAGGTCTTATGGGAGGATACGAATTTACTCCTTCAAGTATGAAAAGGCTTTTTGCAAATATGAAAAGTAAAAGAATTGCAAAGGCATCAAAAGGAGGAGAAAAAGCATGAGCATATTAAAGTTAGACAATCTGACTAAGGTTTTCGGTGGGCTTACGGCTGTTGGTGAGGTTGACTTTACAGTTGAAGAGGGAAGTATAACAGGACTTATAGGACCAAACGGTGCAGGGAAAACCACGATATTTAATTTAATTACCGGGGTGTACAAAGTTACCGAAGGTAAGATTTTGTTTCAAGACGAGGATATTACAAATAAGGAACCATATATGGTAGCGGAAAAAGGAATAACCAGAACATTTCAAAACATCAGGCTTTTCAAAAAACTGTCTGTATATAACAATGTATTGACAGCTTGCCATGCAAATTCCAATTATAATCTCTTTGAATCGGTGTTAAGGACACCTAAGTGCAGAAAACAAGAAAAGGAGTTGCAAAAAAAGGCAGAAAATCTTTTAGATATAATGGGACTGTTGGACAGGAAAGATATTATTGCAAATAACCTTCCTTATGGGCTGCAAAGAAGATTGGAAATAGCAAGAGCCCTGGCACTTAATCCTAAACTTTTGCTGTTGGATGAGCCGGCTGCGGGCATGAACCCGGATGAGGAGGTCCAGCTCATGAACCTTATTGCGGAAATAAGAGACAAGTTTAATCTCACCGTTTTTATAATAGATCACCATATGGAATTAATCATGGGTGTATGTGAAAGAATGATGGTTCTAAATTTTGGATGCAAATTGGCAGAGGGAACCCCAATGGAGATCCAAGGGAATCCAAAAGTAGTAGAAGCGTATCTGGGGGTGGAGGCATAAAATGTTAAAGGTAGAGAATTTGAATGTATATTATGGTGGTATCCACGCCTTAAAAGGTGCATCTTTGGAAATCAATGCAGGGGAAATTGTAACAATAATAGGGTCTAACGGAGCAGGCAAATCAACTTTGCTTAATGCTATATCGGGATTTCTGAAATATAAAGAGGGCGTAATAACATATAAAGGGGAAAAGTTGCCCCAAAGTCCCAACAAGGTTGTAAAGATGGGTATATCCCAGGTGCCGGAAGGGCGACTTGTGTTTGCCAACCTGACTGTAGAGGATAACCTCAATTTAGGGGCTTACTTAAGAAATGATACACAAAAGATTAAAGAAGATTTGGAAAATGTTTATGAACTTTTTCCAAGGCTTAAGGAAAGAGAGAAACAAATTGCAGGAACCCTAAGCGGTGGAGAACAGCAAATGCTGGCCATGGGCAGGGGACTTATGAGCGATCCAGAGATAATGCTTTTGGATGAGCCATCTCTTGGGCTTGCACCACTTTTGGTTCAAACGGTTTTAGATATAATAGTGGACATAAGAAAAATGGATAAAACTATTCTTTTAGTGGAGCAAAACGCTTACAAGGCACTTTCCATTGCAGATAGAGCTTATGTGTTAGAGCAAGGCAGGATTACTATGGAGGGGCCTGCAGATGAAATAGCCGCCAATCCCAGGATAAAAGAAGCGTACTTAGGGGTAAAAAAATAAAATGCGATTAAATCGCATTTTTTTTCGCTATTTTTAGATTGATGCAGCGGCTCTGCCGGGTGTGTGGCATTTTACATTGCTGGGGGGAGATCTTAAAGATGTGACGTTATTGTAATTGTGTGTGTAGGGGGAGAGCCCTGCTCATCCGGGGCTTTTTATTTTATTCGTAAAAAACCGCAATTTGGTTTATACTGAATAAAAAGCGAATTTGAGGGTATGAACTATGAGAATAAACAAATATATCGCCCAAAGGGGTTTTTGCTCAAGACGGCAAGCCGATGAACTTATCGAAAAAGGCAGAGTTACCATAAACGGGGCTGTCTGTGATTTGGGCAGCCGGGTTAATGATGGAGAAATTGTATGTGTGGATAATGTGCCTATTGAGGAAAAAGAAAAGCACGTTTATATAGCTTTGAACAAACCGGTAGGCATAGAGTGTACTACCAATATCAAAGTTAAGGATAATATTATAGACTTCGTGAACCATCCAAAACGAATATTTCCTATAGGACGTTTGGATAAGGATTCAGAAGGGCTGATACTGATGACCAATGACGGGGATATTGTGAATAAAATTTTAAGAGCGGAAAATTACCATGAAAAAGAATACATAGTAACAGTTAACAAAGATATTACCCCTGATTTTTTAGAAAAAATGGCTAACGGTGTAAGAATATTAGGGACTGTAACAAAACAATGCGATGTTTATCCTATTAATAGCAAAACCTTCGGAATAATCCTGACTCAAGGATTAAACAGGCAGATACGCCGAATGTGCGAAGGCTTAGGATATAGGGTCATCAATTTAAAACGCATCAGAATTATGAATATAAGGCTGGGATATTTAAAAACGGGGCATTGGCGCAATGTGACTAAAAATGAGTTTGATGAACTAAAGAGATTGTTGTAGTTATAGGTAAGTGGCAGCATTGGCACAATGTGACCAAAAATGAGCTAACCTTTAAATTTCCCTGATTTCGTCCAATAAATTTCTAAAAATAGTCTTAACAGATAAGATTTCTTTTATTTCACTGACCTTTTCGCCTGCAAATATAAGTGCTTCCTCAAAGTTACCGGAATTACATGCATTTATTAGAGCATTCATAATACAAAAATTATGGTTACACCTTTTTAGACAACCTTCACAAAAATGAGCATCACCTAAGCTCTTTTTTTCCAAGCTATTATAAAAGCTATTCCTTATGCATCGCCCCGGCAATCCAACGGGGCTGTTTACAATAGCCATATCCTTTTTATCAGCTTTCAGGTATAATTCCTTCATTTCATCAGATGCGTTGGATTCCATGCTGGCTGCAAAAATAGTACCCATTTGCACTCCTTTTGCCCCTAACTTTAAAGCTTCTATTATATCCTTACCGTTTATTATTCCACCAGCTGCAATAACAGGAATCTTAACGCTGGATAAAACCTCGGATAGAATTTCCATCATAGGTCTGTCTGTTCCTAAATGCCCGCCTGCCTCTTTGCCTTCTGCCACTACTGCTGATGCACCAAGCTTTTGTGCTAAAACAGCTAATTTACCCGAAGACACGATAGGAACAATGGGTACACCATATTCTTTACCCCATGCAAACATATCTCTGGAAAACCCGGCACCTGAAATTATAAGATCAATTCCTTCTTCCATGGCGGTCTTTACTAAATCAGCAAAGTTTTTTACCGCAAACAGTACATTTACACCGATAACGCCTTTAGTCATGGAGCGGGCCTCACGGATTTCTTTGATTAGCTCTTCTATAGTCATACCTGTACCTGCAATTATTCCGATGCCGCCTTCATTGGCAACTGCCGATGCAAGCTTTGCCGTAGAAATTTTCACTGCCATCCCTCCTTGAATAAAGGGTATTTTGGCAGTTATATTATCAATTCTCAATTCGTTAAGTTTCATGATTATCTCCTGTATTAGCACTTGGTACTATGAGTTAGTATAAGTATATCACAGCCCTTTGTGGGTGGCAATACAAAAAAGATTGCCCGGCACATCAGTTAGCCATCAGTTAGCCGGCTAATCGTTGGAACTATGGCACCACATTTTATGTATATATCTTATCCATTTATCAAACTATATTAGCAGATGAAATCTAAAATTATTGAAAAACTGAAATGCCAAGGTCAACGTTTGCCCAAAAGAAGAAGGTAAACAACAGTATCAAGAATCATTCAAATTATTATTAGTAAAGGAGCGTAAAACACATGGCAAGAAGAATTAAAGATACTACACCCAAACAGGACGGCTTTAGAATGCCCGGAGAATTCGAAAAACATAAGCAATGCTGGATTGTCTGGCCTGAAAGGCCTGATAACTGGAGATATGGGGGCAAACCCGCCCAAGCCGCTTTTGTTGAAGTGGCAAAGGCTATTTCAAGGTTTGAACCCGTTACAATGGTGGTATCGAAGTCTCAGTATGATAATGCAAGAGCTATGTTGCCGGAAAACATAAGAGTCGTGGAGATGTCCAATGATGATGCATGGATGCGGGATGTGGGTCCCACTTTTTTAGTAAATGATAAAGGTGACGTCAGAGCTGTGGACTGGGCCTTCAACGCTTGGGGCGGACTTTATGACGGATTGTATTTTCCATGGGATCAGGATGACAAAATAGCCCAAAAAATATGCGAGATTGAAGAAGTGGATACATATAGAACACCGGACTTTGTGATGGAAGGCGGGGCTATACATGTAGACGGCGAAGGGACTTTGGTGGTAGTAGAAGAATGTCTGCTGAGCGGTGGCAGAAATCCACATATGAGTAAAGATGAAATGACGGAATTTTTAAAAGAATATTTAAATGTTGAAAAAGTGATTTGGCTTCCCAGAGGTATTTATAATGACGAAACCAATGGGCATGTCGATAATATATTCTGTTTTGTCAAACCCGGAGAGGTCATAATTGCTTGGTCAGATAACGAAAACGATCCTCAGTATGAGATATCCAAAGTAGTCTATGATCATTTGACAAATGAAACTGATGCCAAGGGTCGTAAATTTAAGATACACAAGATGCTTGTGCCTAACCCGCCGGTTACCATTACTGCAGAAGAAAGCCATGGTATAGATGTAATTGAAGGAACACTTCCAAGGCAGGAAGGGGACCGTCAAGCCGCATCTTATGTAAACTTCTATATTGCAAACGGCGGTATTGTTTTCCCTTATTTCGGTGACGATAAATATGATAAATTGGCAGAAAACATGTTAAAGGAATTGTTCCCCGATAGAGAAGTGGTAAGTGTCTTTGCCAGAGAAGTCATATTGGGCGGAGGAAATATCCATTGTATTACACAGCAGCAGCCTTTAGGCTAAATAAAAAATACAGCAGTATACAAAATTCAAAGGTCGACAATTGGTATTCGCTGTTACGACTTACAATACACCCAGGTTAAAAAAGATAAAAGCGGGATGGCAAGAACTTGTCATCCTGCCTAAAATACTTACTGAATGGACGAATCATTCTGGTCATTTGATAATTATTTCTTATGAAATATTAAAAAAGATTCAAATTAAACGAAATAATCAAATAATGATAAAAAAATTTAAGACGGGAGGTACTGACTTGGAAGAAACCACACCAAAAGTAAATTTAGTAGAGATTATACTTTTTACTGTATGCAGCATATTGGTAATAGATACCTTTGTAGCTCCTGCAATAATAGGAGTATCATCAATTACCATATGGGTATTTACAGCTATACTTTTCTTTATACCCTACGGTTTGATCAGTGCCGAATTAGGAGCGGCTTATCCGGATGACGGCGGTATCTACGCATGGGTGAACAGGGCTTATGGTGAATTCAGTGCAACATTGGTTGGCTGGTTTTATTGGGTTAATGTGGCCATGTGGATGCCTGCTGTTTACGTAGCTTTTGCCTATTGGTTTGCCTATGCATTTTTCCCTGACATGTCCAACTGGGCTATGGCTATAATGGCGGTAATACTTGGTTGGATAACTATATTTATTAATATCAGGGGTATAGATATAAGCGTAAAATTCACAAACTTAGGTGCAATTTTAAAAGTTGGAATACTTTTAGCCTTCGGTGTTTTTGGCGTCATATATGGTATGAAATTCGGATTTAAAAATGACTTCAGCTTTGCATCTTTTGTTCCTTCTTTGGATAATACACTTTTGTATTCAACGACTATTGTTTATAACCTGATGGGGTTTGAGCTTATCAGCACTGTGGGTAGCAAAATAGAAAACCCCGAAAAGAATATACCAATAATGACAATTCTGGCTGGGGTATTGATTGCATCTATGTATATTGTAGGAACCTTTGGGATTTTAGCTGCAATGCCCGCGAATACAATCGATCCGGTAGATGGATTTTTATTTGCATTGGAAGAGCTCACCACAATATTTGGAAGTGCCGGTCCCTTTGTATTCAAACTGATAACGGCCTTCGCCTTATATACCTTGATAACCAATATGATATCCTGGACCATGGGCGGCACGGAAGTTCTCACCTCGGCAAATTTAGATACAAAATCAGGTCTATTGGGGCACAGGCATCCCAAATACGGTACTGCTGATTACGCATATTACATATATGGATTTATTTCCAGTTTCCTTGTCATAGTAAACTTCTCATTAAGTGAAAACGCAAACGAAATATTTTGGACTATACTTGCCTTCAGTTTTGTTATTTTTTTAATGCCTTACCTCTGGCTTTTTCCCACTGTAGTCAAGTTAAGGAAAAAGGATAGAGAAACGGAAAGACCTTATAAGGTACCGGGAGGCGATTTTGGTTTAAAACTATCCGCCTTCATAGGAGAGATATTCATAGCCGCGTCAATAGCATTTTTGTTTTTACCCGATGAAAGCTATAACCTGAAAATATACTATACAACTTTGATAGTGGGCACACTTATCACCGTTCTGGTGGGGATAGGATTATATAAGAAAGGCAGAAAGCATTAAAGGAGGCGAACTAATGCCCCATCTAATAGAGATCACAATAATTTTGCTGTTTTTAATCGGTATGGTTGTAGTGGGATTGATAATAAATAAGAAAGTAGAAGATTTAGATGATTACCTTGTGGGTGGCAGGAATGTTCCCACCTGGGCAATTACAGGTTCTTTGTTTGCCACATTTTGGGGCGGTGGTACAGTCCTTGGCTCTGCCGGAGCGGCTTACCACGGCGGTATACTTGAAACCATTGCGGATCCCTTTGCTGCGGGCTTGGCTTTGGTGCTTATCGGGATATTCTTCGTTTCTCCCATAAGAAGGTTGAAGCTTAATTCTGTTAGCGAGCTATACCTTATAAGATATAGTGATGGTGTTTCTATTTTTGCATCTTTTCTAATGCTGCCCACCTTTACCCTTTGGACTGCAGTTCAAATCATCGCCATAGGCAAGGTAATGAATATACTTTTAGGTCTATCTTATACTTTGTCAATAATTATAGGTGCGTTGGTGATAGTTGCTTATACCTATTTGGGGGGACTGTTGGCAGTGGTTTGGACTGAAACCATACAGATGTTTATTATTCTTTTAGGTCTATTCATACTTTTGCCTATAAGCATAAAGCATGCCGGGGGTTTTGGAGAAATGAGCAATTTTACACCTGAGGGATTTTGGTCCTTTATTCCAAGAGGTGAGAATTTAGTAGGATGGCTCACATATATCTCCGCTTGGGCGGGAATGGCCTTGGGTAATATTCCTTCACCGGATATAGCCCAGAGGGCCTTTAGCTCCAAAGATGAAAAGACTGCCAGAGATGGCTCCATTTATGCAGGCATCCTATATTGGATTATCGGATTCATTCCCATACTTTTTAGCCTTGTTGCCATAACTATGGTGGGAAAGGGAATGATACCTGGAGAAATTTTTACACAAGATAGTGAAATGGTGATACCGTATTTAGCAAAAACGCTTTTGAGCCCTATAGGATTGGGAATATTCGTCGGGTCACTCATGGCTACAGTTATGTCATCCGCCAGTTCATCTATATTCGCATCGGCAGTAATACTTTCCAATGATATATACAAATACAGCAAGGAATTAAAAGGCGACACCATGGGAGATGAAAAAGCACTGAAGGTCACAAAAATATGCGTTCTAATAATAGGTGCCCTTTCGCTGTTTGTGAGCTTTTATGCAGAATCATTATACGACCTGATGGTATTCAGTTTTACCATATTGTTTAATTGTTTATTCTTTCCTTTTATATTTGCTTTCATTTGGAAGAAGGCCAATGCTATAGGTGCCTTATCCGGCATGTCGGCGGGTTTTCTTATAACCTTAGCAGGATGCATAATGCAAAAAACCTTTGTGCCGGAACCGGAATGGTTTTTCACCTTAGTGCCGGCTTTTGCCAATCTTTTAGCCATGGTTTTAGTGAGCTTAATGACGCAGAAAAAGAATCCGCCCAAAGCCTTGGTAGCTAAAGACGGTGAAATATTAAAATGGGGGGATTTGAAAACATAAAGTTAGTGGATACATGCGAAAACAATTATTCAAAGTTAAACGGTTCATCTTAATTGAAAACAAAAGCGGCTTCGCCGCATTTAATGGCTATCGTTATGTTGTTAAACTATATAGTTGCTAATAAATATTTAATATAACATAGGTTGGAAAACCGCTTTTATTGCCATGTGCTATTTCCGAATTAAATGAGGAAATATTGGCACGCATTTAATAAAACATTAAAATGATTGGAGGAAAACGATTTGAAATTAAGAGACTTTATAGACACCAATGATTTTACAAAACACGAATTAGTAGATATTATCGACCTTTCCATAGCTATCAAAAGCTGTATTAAGTCAGGCTACAATCCCCCTTTAATGAAGGGCAAAACTTTGGGAATGATTTTTCAACAGTCATCTACTCGTACCAGAGTTTCCTTCGAAACGGCAATGGAGCAGTTGGGGGGGCACGCTCAGTACTTAGGTCCCGGTATGATTCAGCTTGGGGGGCATGAGACCATTGAGGATACGGGTCGCGTGTTGTCACAACTTATTGATATAGTTATGGCAAGGGTTATTGAACATAAGACTGTAGTGGAACTTGCAAGAGCATCAAGTATACCCGTAATAAATGCTATGAGTGATTATAATCATCCCACTCAAGAAATCGGAGATATGATAACTATTGTAGAAAACCTGCCTAAGGGCAAAAAAATGGAAGATATAAAAGTGGTTTTTGTGGGAGACGGTACCCAGGTATGTGCATCCCTCGGATTTATTACAACAAAATTAGGGATGAACTTTGCACATTTTGGGCCTGAGGGATTTCAATTAAGAAAAGTGCATAAGGAAATAATGGAGGCAAATTGTAAAGAATCCAGCGGTACTTGGTTAGTAACGGATAACGAGAAAGAAGCACTGACGGGAGCGGATTTCTTGTACACAGATGTTTGGTACGGACTATATGAAAATGAACTGTCGGAAGAAGAAAGACATCGTGTATTTATGCCGAAATATCAAATAAATAGAGGGATGTTGGAAAAGGCTAACTTAGGTGCTAAATTCATGCATTGTCTGCCCGCAACAAGAGGCGAAGAAGTGTCGGATGAGGTGATAGACAGCGAAATATCCGTGGCTTTTGAGCAAGCCGGCAACAGACTTACCGCAATGCGTGGGCTTTTGGTTTATTTCACATTGTATCAACAAGATACCACTTCACTGCAAAAAGAAGTAGCGAAGGAAATGTTGGAAAACTTTATGGAGCAGAGGCTTGGTTGTTGTTGCTGTCATTAGATTCCATGCTTATAGGGGGATTTATTATCTCCCTTTTTCATTTTTGCGTTCTTTTAGCAAACTATATTTTTAAAATTTATATGAAGGAAATAGGCTAATAATTGTAGAATAACTATAATACATCCAAAATGAAAATAAAAAATTATAAAAGGGGGTATTGTTTTGGATAATTCTGACATGTGCAAGATGGGTTTTGCAACAAAGGCTGTACATGGAGGCTGGAAAAAGAATGAGGTGGGTGCTTTAGCTACACCTATCTATCAAACTTCAACATTTATTTTTGACTCCGCGGAGCAAGGCGGAAGAAGGTTTGCATTGGAAGAGGAAGGTTACATCTATACACGACTTGGTAATCCCACCATTTCGGTATTGGAAGGAAAGATTGCTTTGCTCGAAGGGGGAGAAGACGCAGTTGCTTTTTCTTCGGGAATGGGTGCAATAGTATCATCCTTATGGACCGCTTTGAAAGCCGGCGATCATATTATCGCTTCCAAGACATTATACGGCTGTACATTTGCTTTTCTAAGCCACGGTATCACCAGATACGGGGTAGAGGTTACTTTTGTTGACACTTCAGACCCGGAAAATGTGCGTAAAGCCATGAAGAAAAATACAAAAGTTGTTTACTTGGAAACCCCGGCAAATCCCAATATGAATATCACAGACCTTGAAGAAGTCAGTAAAATTGCCCATGAAAACGAAGGCTGCTTGGTGATGGTGGACAATACCTATTGCTCACCCTATATTCAAAGACCTTTGGAATTGGGGGTAGACGTGGTAGTTCACTCAGCTACAAAATATTTAAACGGCCAC
>CAZQHS010000020.1:0-19286 GCA_964593485.1 uncultured Clostridiaceae bacterium | reverse complement strand
TCCTCAATTTAATCCATAAAATTAATTTGAATTAATACCCTCATTTTGATAATATTGAATTAATGTTTACAATTATTTTTTCTTTAATTATTTGTTTGCAAAATATATCGTACAAAATCGTTTTCCCCGTTTATTATATTGGCATATATTAATAATTCCCATGACATTAATAACTGTTTTTAAAAAAACTATTTTTTTATACACATAATGTGTATAGTGTTGTGTATAACCATATTTGCACAAGAGCAGTTTCCATAAAAGTCAACGGATTATTAAGCCCTAATATGTTAATATTTTTTTATGTTATTTGTGGACAAATACTTTTGTACTATATATATTATCAATTTAATAATTTTTTATACATAACCCCAAAACCTATATTATTTGTTTCAAGATAGGAGGATACAGATGAATCCCCAGTATGATGAAATATGGAATGAAACTTTAAATCTAATTAAAGATGAACTGACGGAAGTCAGTTTCAATACATGGCTTAAATCCATTACACCTATATCTGCCGATGAAAAGACTTTTACCCTATATGTACCCGAAGACTTTACAAAAGGCATTATAGAAACCAGGTATTCTTCTTTAATAAAAAATGCTTTAAGTCAAACAACAGGGAAAGAATACAATATTAGATTTACAATAACGAAAAACGAAGAAAAACTTCCGGAACAAGATACCTTTCAAAATGAGGGAAACCTGAATTATTTTTTAAATCCCAGGTATACCTTCAATACGTTTGTTATAGGAAACAGTAACAGATTGGCACATGCGGCTTCCGTTGCTGTAGCGGAATCTCCCGCCAAGGCCTATAACCCTTTATTCATATACGGCGGTGTAGGTTTGGGGAAGACACATTTAATGCATGCCATAGGCCATTACATACTTAATCAAACGGGATTTTTAAAAATAATGTACGTTTCCGCCGAAACATTTACAAATGAACTCATTGATTCTATCAGAGACTACAGGAATATAGAGTTCAGAAATAAATACAGAAGTGTTGATATTTTATTGATGGACGATATTCAATTTATTGCAGGTAAAGAAAGGACCCAGGAAGAATTTTTTCATACCTTTAATACCCTTTATGAAGCGAATAAGCAAATTGTAATATCCAGTGATAGACCTCCCAAGGATATTCTTACCTTGGAGGACAGGCTCAGATCGAGATTTGAATGGGGACTTTTGGCAGATATTCAAGCACCAGACTTAGAAACCCGAATAGCTATTCTTAGAATGAAAGCCAAACTGGAAAACTTAAAGGTACCCGATGATGTTTTAACCTACATTGGAACCAATATTCTTTCAAACATAAGAGAACTGGAAGGGGCTCTAAATAGAGTTATTGCATACTCTACCTTATATCACAGGGAAATAACCGAACCAATGGCTATGGAAGCCCTAAAAGATATATTGTCAGGTAAAAAACGTTTAGTAACTGCGGATTTGATTAAAGAACATGTGGGAGAATATTTTAACGTAAAACTTGAAGATTTTAATGCAAAAAAAAGAACCAGATCTATAGTTTATCCTCGTCAAATAGCTATGTTCCTTTGTAGAGAAATGACTGATCTTTCTTTGCCTAAAATAGGTGAAGAATTTGGAAGAGACCATACAACAATTTTGCATGCTTATGATAAAATATCTGCAGAAGTCAATGCGGATACCCAATTAAAACTTTTGTTGGATGAACTTAAAAATAAAATATCTGGTAAGTAAACTTTTATTTTCCCATGTTATCTAAGCTACCTTTATTATTGGGATAAATGTCTCCTGACTTTAAAGATCCTTCTCAATAATCAGGATGATGACTTAGGGAAAGCTTTAATAAAGTGTTAATATTGTATTGATAAGTTGTTAATAGTTTTTACGAAATTTTTTTAACTTTTTTTATTAACAAACTATCCTATAATTGACCACAAGATATGAACATTGGGAAATTATATGTATCAATAGATTTTTGACGTTTTTAACAAATTAACAAGCCCTACTACTACTACTATAAATATTATTATTATTATATATAATTAAAAAGAAATGGAGGTTATACACATTGAGGATTATAACTAATAGAAATTTACTGTTGGAAAGTATAAATATTGTTGAAAAAGCCGTTCCTTCAAAAACTACTCTTCCAATCTTGGAAGGAATACTTTTTACCGCCGAAAGCGGTAAATTGACACTTATAGGGACAGACCTTGAATTGGGCATAGAAACATCTATAAATGTAGATGTATTAGAACCCGGCAGTTTGGTAATGGCTGCCGATACCATCGGTGATATTGTAAGAAAGTTACCGGATTCAGATGTTGAAATAGTAACAAAAGACGGTTTTATCATTATCAAAAGTGAGGGCACAGAAATCGAAATATTAGGATTTCCTGAAGAAGAATTTCCTGAGCTGCCCGAGGTAGATAAAGAACATGAATTTACAATACCTGATACTATCCTCAAGGAAATGATAAGACAAACAATTTTTGCCGTATCAAATGATGAAATAAGGCCTATACTGACAGGGGCTCTTCTTGAAGCCCACAACAACAAAGTAACTATGGCAGCATTAGACGGTTATAGAATGGCAGTGAAAAACAACAATCTATTAAGTGATACAAATATCAGTGCTGTTATTCCGGGAAAGACTCTTAGTGAATTAGGTAAGATCTTAGATGAAAAAGATGAACTCATACATATTTTCCTATCAAAAAATCAAATACTTTTTCAAATAGGAGATACAACTATTATTTCCAGATTGCTTGAAGGCGAATTTGTAAATTATAAGCAGTTGATACCTAATGAACACAATATAAAAATTAAAATAGAAAAAACAAAATTTTTAGAAGCCTGCGACAGAGCAGCTCTCTTTGCCAAGGATTCGGGTAAAACCATAAGGTTTGAAATATTTGAGGATGTTTTAAATATCAGATCGAATTCGGAGAAAGGCAATGTGCACGAAGAACTAAAAATTGAGAAAACCGGCGGGGATATAGAAATAGCATTTAATCCAAGATATATCATAGAAGCTCTAAAAGTGGTTAATAGTGAAGAAGTTGAAATGGAATTCACTACAAATGTAAGCCCCGGAATAATAAGACCATCAAAAGATTCGGGATTCTTATATTTAGTACTCCCGGTAAGAAGGAGATAAGAATTTGAAAAGCGTTGTAAAAGAAGTAAAAATAAATACAGAACACATTAAACTTGATCAAATGTTAAAGTATCAAGGAATTGTTTCTACCGGTGGAGAGGCAAAATTTATTATAAAAGAAGGTAAAGTAAAAGTAAACGGAGATATTGAGTATTCGAGAGGCAGAAAATTAGTACATGGGGATATAGTTGAATACGGAAAAGAAGAATTCAAAATAGTTTAAAGCTCGGGGAGTGCATCGTTTGAATATAAAAGCCTTATATTTAAAGAATTTTAGAAATTATGAAGAGGAAAAAGTGGAACTTTGTCCCCATATCAATATTTTTTTTGGCGAAAATGCACAAGGAAAGACAAATGTATTGGAAGCAATTTACCTTACTTCCATGGGTAAATCCTATAGAACACAAAAATACAACGAGATGATAAAATGGGATAAAGAACAATGCAAAGTATATTTGGAATTTGATAAGAGGGATACAGAAGGAAGTATAGAATTTTACATAAAAAGAAATCAGAAGAAACAGATAAAAATAAACGGTATCAAGGCAGAAAGAATCGGCGATATACTTGGAAAATTGAATACTGTTATCTTTTCTCCGGATCATTTAAAAATAATAAAGGAAGGTCCGTCAGAAAGAAGGAAATTTATAGATGCCATACTTTCTCAAACAAAACCCAAATATTTTTATAATTTAATTCAATATTTAAAAGTATTGGGCCAAAGAAATTCTTTGTTATCCGATGATAAAAAAAGAGGGGTAGCGGAGAAGACTTTGGATATATGGGATAACCAATTAATAGAATATGGTTCAAAGGTTATGATAGAAAGATTTAATTTTGTAAATACTATCAAAGATGGTGTAAAAAACATAAACAAGAAATTGTCGGGAGATAAGGAAGAACTTCTCTTGGAATACAAACCATCAATTTATATAAAGGAACATGATTTGCATAAAATATCGGAACATTATAGAAAAACCATTGAAGAAGGCAGGCCCATAGATATAAGAAGAGGCAATACTAATTTGGGACCTCATAGAGACGAGCTGATTTTCAGTATAAAGGGCAAAGAATTGAGAAGTTTCGGCTCACAAGGCCAACAGAGGTCCGCATTATTATCCATAAAGCTTGCAGAAACCGTTTTTATTAAAGAGGAAACAGGCAACACGCCTGTTTTACTGTTAGATGATGTTTTTTCGGAACTTGATAAGAATAGACAAAGATATTTATTGGAATATATGAAAGATATACAAGTTATTCTAACATGCACTGATTTTAAAAAAATAGACTTTTTAAATATTGATAAATACTCTCATTTTGAGGTCAAAAGCGGGACTGTTAATAAAATAAAAGATTAAGATTTTCATTTCAGTTGTAATCATTGCGAAAAATGTATCTCAAATATGATAAAATAGATATATAGGATAAATTAAGCAATAAAAATATAAGGGTATTGATGTGGGAAAGTAACATCTAAAGATTAAAGATAAATTTGATTATTTTATAAAGTAGGTGCCAAGAATGTTTATTCATTTGGGTGAAGATATAGCCATTCCTTTAAAAGATGTGATAAGTATTATGAATATTAAAAGCAGTGGTTTTTCAAAGAAAACCAAAGAGTTTTTAAAAACCGCTGAAGATGAAGGGTTTTTAGTCAGAATATCCGATAAAAAACCCAAGTCTTTTATATTCACAATAAGAGATAACCAAACAATTATATATTTATCGCCTATATCCTCTGTTACTTTGAATAAAAGATCTAAATTTATGGGGATAAATATTCTTTGAAAAAGAAACAAGTATAAAGCAATTTATATAAACAAAAGGAAGTGTTGTGGTGGAAAAAAATCAAAATAATCAATCTTATGAAGCTGAACAGATACAAGTTTTAGAAGGTTTGGATGCTGTTAAAAAAAGACCGGGAATGTATATTGGAAGTACAGGCAGCAAAGGACTTCATCATTTAGTTTGGGAAGTTGTTGATAACAGTATAGACGAAGCTTTAGTGGGAGCTTGTAAAAATATATTGATTATAATTAATGAAGATAATTCTATAACCGTTTCCGATGATGGAAGAGGGTTTCCTGTAGGTCTTCATCCCAAGCTGAAAAAGCCTGCAGTGGAAGTCGCATTGACAGTGCTTCATGCAGGCAGCAAGTTCGGGGGAGGAGGATATAAGGTTTCCGGCGGTTTGCACGGAGTAGGAGTGTCGGTTGTCAATGCATTGTCGGAGTCTTTGGAAGTAGAAGTTAAAAGAGACGGAAAAATTTACATGCAAAAATACGAAAGAGGAATCCCCATAACGGAATTAAAAGTTATGGGAGAAACAAAAGCAACGGGAACAAAGATTACCTTTAAGCCAGATACAAATGTTTTTGACGAATTGGAATACAGCTTTGAAACGTTGGAACACAGATTAAGAGAAATGGCGTTTCTGAACAAAGGAATCAAATTAGTCTTAAAAGACAAAAGGAACAACACAGAAAAAGTTTTTCAATACGATGGAGGAATTGTTTCTTTTGTTGAGTATTTAAATAAAAACAAAGATGTTCTTCATTCCAAACCTCTATATATATACGTAAATAAAGATGATGTGGTTGTTGAGGTAGCCCTTCAGTATAGTGGCAGTTTTAACGAAAATGTTTACAGTTTTTGCAATAATATAAATACCATAGAAGGCGGCACTCACACTACGGGCTTTAGGAATGCGGTGACTAAAGCAATAAATGATTATGCAAGGAAATACAAATTTATAAAAGAAAACGAATCCAATCTCCAAGGGGAGGATGCCAGAGAAGGGCTTACAGCGGTGTTAAGCATAAAAGTTTTGGACCCCCAATTTGAAGGGCAAACAAAAACAAAATTAGGTAATCCTGAAATAAGAAGTATAGTTGAAGGAATAGTATACGATTCTTTAGAAACATACTTTGAAGAAAACCCCAGTGCGGCGAAAACAATAATAGAAAAAGCCCTAACGGCATCAAGAGCCAGAGAGGCCGCAAGAAAAGCGAGAGAACTTACAAGGAGAAAATCTGCATTAGAGAATACTACTTTGCCTGGCAAGTTAGCGGATTGTTCGGAAAAAGATCCTACTTTATGTGAAATTTATATAGTGGAAGGAGACTCCGCAGGAGGATCCGCCAAGCAAGGTAGAGACAGAAGGTTTCAAGCCATACTACCACTTAGGGGTAAAATTCTAAACGTTGAAAAAGCAAGGCTTGACAGGATTCTTTCCAGCGATACCATCAGGTCTATGGTTACTGCTTTTGGTGCAGGTATTAGCGATGATTTTGATATTGAGAAAATGAGATATGGGAAGATTATTATAATGACAGACGCGGATGTTGATGGTTCCCACATAAGAACATTGCTTCTTACTTTTTTCTTTCGATACATGAGGCCTATTGTTGAATTTGGTCATATATACATTGCACAACCACCGCTTTTTAGAATCAAGAAAGGCAGCGGTAACAGGGCAAAGGAATACTATGCTTTTGACGAAAAGGAAATGGAAAGCATTTTTAAAGAAATTGGCAGGGAATCAACCTCAATACAAAGGTATAAAGGTCTTGGAGAAATGGATGCATATCAGTTATGGGATACTACAATGAATCCTGAAACAAGAACCTTACTGCAAGTATCATTAGATGATGCCGCTGCGGCAGATGAGATATTTACAATACTTATGGGGGATAAAGTTGAACCAAGAAGAGAATTCATTGAAGAAAATGCGAAATATGTAAAGTTTTTAGATGTTTAAATAAACCGTATTATTACAATTAAAGAGACATAGGAGGTAATCTATTGGAAAACGTTACCGAAAACATAAAGCAAGTTAATATAGAACATGAGATGAAAAAGTCTTTTATAGAATACGCCATGAGTGTAATTGTTCAAAGGGCACTGCCAGACGTAAGGGATGGCTTAAAGCCTGTACACAGACGTATTTTATATGCTATGCACGGATTGGGTTTTACACCCGATAAGCCACATAGAAAATCGGCTACCACCGTGGGTGACGTTTTGGGAAAATATCATCCCCACGGCGACTCGGCGGTTTATGATACCATGGTGAGGATGGCACAGGATTTCTCATACAGGTACATGTTGATAGACGGTCACGGCAACTTCGGTTCCGTGGACGGCGATAGTGCCGCAGCCATGCGTTATACGGAAGCAAGGATGTCTAAGATAGCCATGGAAATGTTGAGAAATATAGAGAAGGATACAGTGGATTTTGTACCTAACTATGATGAGAGCACCAAGGAACCGTCAGTATTGCCTTCAAGGTTTCCCAACCTGCTTGTTAACGGTAGTAGCGGTATAGCGGTAGGAATGGCTACGTCTATACCTCCTCATAATTTAGGAGAAGTTATAGATGCTGTTATAGCCATTATTGAGAATCCGGAAATAAATATAGATGAGATAATGAAACATATAAAGGCTCCTGACTTTCCTACCGGCGGTCTTATTATGGGCAGGGAAGGCGTTAAAAAAGCTTATATAACAGGTAGAGGCAGGGTTATTGTCAGGGCCAAAACGGACATAGAGCAAATGAACGGGAGCAGACAAAGGATTATAGTTAACGAATTACCCTATCAAGTAAACAAAGCAAACCTTATAGAAAAGATAGCGAATTTGGTTAAAGATAAAAGAATCGAAGGTATTTCCGATTTAAGAGATGAATCCGATAGAGACGGTATGAGAGTGGTAATTGAGCTAAAAAGAGATGTTAATGCCAATATAGTTTTAAATCAACTATTCAAGCATACTCAATTACAAGATAGTTTCAGTATAATAATGCTGGCCTTGCACAAGGGACAGCCAAAAGTGTTTAATCTGAAAGAAATGCTTACTTTATATTTAGAACATCAGAAGGAAATAATAGTACGCCGGACTCAATACGACCTTAACAAAGCAGAGGAAAGAGCACATATTCTTGAAGGCTTAAGGATTGCCCTTGATAATATTGATGAAATCATAAATATAATAAGAAGCTCCAAAACTGTACCCGAGGCAAAAGAAAGAATGATGAAAAGGTTCGGGCTGTCCGAGGTTCAAGCAACGGCTATAACGGACATGAGGTTAAGAAGCCTCACCGGATTGGAAAGAAGTAAAATAGAAGAAGAATATTTGTCTGTCATTAAGGATATTGAGTTTTATAGATCAATACTAAACAGTGAACTTATAGTTTTAAATATTATAAAAGATGAACTTTTGGCTATAAAAAAGACTTTCGGAGATAAGAGAAGAAGCAAAATCACTCAGTCTGCCGAAGATTTCAATATTGAAGATTTGATTGAAGAACATGAGGTGGCTGTTACTTTAACTCATTACGGTTATATAAAGAGGCTTCCCTCAGATACGTACAAGAGCCAAAGGAGAGGCGGCAGAGGGATTGCGGCACTTCAGACAAGAGAAGAAGATTTTGTGGAGCATTTATTCATTACTTCTACCCATAATCATATTCTTTTCTTTACAAGCAAAGGCAGAATGTTCAAGTTAAAAGCTTATGAAATCCCCGAAGCGGGGAGACAGGCGAAAGGGACTGCTTTGGTAAATATTTTACAATTGGGTCCCAAAGAGAAAGTTACTGCAGTAATCCATATAGAGGGTTTTAAGGAAAAAGGTTATTTAATCTTTGCAACAAAAAAAGGTATTATAAAAAAGACGGAACTTACAGAATATGCCACAACCAAGAGCACCGGATTTAATGCCATAACTTTGAGGGACGATGACGAGCTTATTTCGGTTAAACTCACCAGAGGAACAACAGAGCTTATAGCCGTAACCAAAAATGGACTTGCCATTAGGTTTGATGAAAACGATGTGAGACCCATGGGGAGAATTGCTATGGGAGTTCGAGGAATAAGACTTAATAAAAATGATAGTTTAATTGCCTTGGATATAGCGGAAGAGGACGGAGAGTTATTGGTTATAACGGAAAAAGGTTTTGGGAAGAGGACCCCGTTGTCCGAGTACAGAAAACAAAACAGAGGCGGGAAAGGGGTCAAGACAGTTAATATCACTAAAAGGATAGGTGCGTTAGTCGGTGCCAAAGTAGTGAAAGATAATTGCGAGATAATGCTTATAAGCTCAGAAGGAATAGTGATAAGAATGGACATAAACGGTATTTCCGTAATGGGAAGAAGCACACAAGGTGTCACTCTTATGAAACTTGGCAAAAATGACAGTGTAGTAGCTCTTGCTAAAATTATCACAGAAGACGAATGTTAAAAGGTTTAATATAGAAAAGTTAGAAAGTTGCTGTTAAGATGTTGATGCATACACTGTTTTACTTTTTAGCATAGGGTTTTGGAGGGAATCTTTATGCAGTTAATAAATAGCCAATATAGAATAATGGAAATATTGCAAGAAGACAGATACGGAACAAAATTTTTAGCAGAAGATATACACAATGAAAATCTGATAAAGATAATAAGACTGATTGAAAAGACTCCCGAAACAGAGGCTTTTATTGAGCATCTTAAGGTTAATTTTTTTGATTATACCAATTTAATTCATCCAAATATTTACAAAATTTATTATTTTAACAAGATAAAAGCCATCGATGCAAGACCCGTTATATCAAATAAATTCTACTATACCTATGAAAACATTGAAGGTCAAAACCTGTTTGAATATGCCAAAGGAAAGGATACAGAAGAGCTTTTAGAACTTTGTGTACAATTGTTATCCGCCTTCAAGTATCTTCATCTCAGAGGCTTTATATATTGCAGTATAAATCCGGAAGACATATTTGTAACCATAGAAGAAGGAAAAGCAAGAGTCAAAATTGCGTCTTTTCCTTATTCTTTGTATGTGGGAAAAAGGGTTATAATAAACAAAGAAAATTCATACTTCAAAGCACCAGAAGCTTTGCAAAACGGCAGATATGATAAAAGTACGGATATTTATTTGTTGGGAATAATTATATATCATATTTTTACCGGCGATGATATAAAAAGATCAAGCTTCGGTATATACAATCCAAAAGCAACATCCCCACCCGAAATGATAGAAATTTTTAAGATAATCGAGAAGTGTACCGCTACATGTAACTACATGAGATATTCTTCCATAGATGAAATAATTAAAGATATAAATAAAGCATTTAATAAAAACTATACAGTTATCCATAAAAAATATATAGAAACCTTACCTGGTAAACCTACTAAACTTGTTGCCAGAGAAAACATAATAAAAAGATTGATTGGCAATATAAAGGGCTGTTTATACGATAGCAGCCCAATAAAATTATCCGCAATAACCGGTGATTATGGCACCGGTAAAGGTGCTTTATTGGAAGCCTTTATTGCAAGGTTAGGCTTTGAAGGAGAACATACATCCTATGTATCACTTAATGAGGATAATAAAGAGGATTATTACGGAATAAAGACAATCATTAAAAACATTTTTAAATATGCAGAAAAAGAACTGGTAGATAAATATTTTGATCAACTATCCGATTTAATACCTGAATTGGTTCAGGATAAAACCATAAAAATCTTGACTGATAAGGTAGATGATGATGATAGAATTACTTACAGGTTAGGCAATTTTATTTTGGAGGTATCGCTGAATAGACCCTTTGTTATTATAATAAAGAATTTTGAGTATTTGGATGAAAAGTCAAAGAAGATAATCAATTATATGTTAACAAAAGAAGACATGGGGAAAGTTTGCATGATTGTCTCTTTTCATGAAGAAGTTTTAGAAGATCAGGCAAAGGACTATCTAAAAATCAACTTGGGGAATATAGAACTTGATGTTATAACTTTGCCTAAATACGATATTTCCCATACCGCAGAAGCAATAAAGATACAACTTGCCATGGATTATCCCCCCGGGGATTTTGCTTTGAAGGTATTTGAAGAGACAGATGGTAACCCATCTTTGGTTCACGAAATGATTTATGCACTTTTTTTGGACAAACATATATATGTAGATGATACCGGAAAATGGGTTCTAGACAAGGTAGATTTTTCAAAAGTTCATTTATCTGTAGATATTATCGAAACTATTCAAAACAAAATAAGAAAGTTAGACCCAATAAACAAATACATATTAGATGTCCTATCAATATTTAACATAGACATCCCTATGGATATTTTAAGGGACATGTGTGGTATTGATACTGTTGAGATTTTGCCCCTATTGGAAAACCTGATTTCCTTAAATGTTTTATCAAGAAGAACAAATGCCCGGGGAGTTCATTATTCCTATAATTCGGTGGGCTTAAAAAAAGCCGTTTATAATGACATCGCTAATGAGAGACTTATATCCTATCATGAAAAGGCATCAATAATCCTTGAGGAAAAACTTGATTTTAAGAAAGAAGAGAACATAAATGAATTAATTCACCAAATGTCCAAGGGTGGTAGGGCAAAAGAGGCTATAGAATATTTAGTAATTCTGGCAAAGGACTTGGTTGAAAAAAACCTATACAGAAAAGCAATTAAGAGCTTAGAAAGGGGATTGCTTTTATTTGAAAACAATTCCACATGCAAGAGAAAAGCAGAGATAAGCATACAGTTGGGGGATTTGTATTATAAAATAGGGAAATACAACGAAAGTCTTCATTGCTACAAGATTGCCGAAACAATGGTATCTGGGGACAAGTTTTTGCTGGCGGATATATATGTTAAAAACATATATGGGAATTATAAGTTAAATGATATTAAAAAATGTTTGAATTATTCTCAAAAAGCTAAAAAACTTATTAGAGAAAATAATTATAAAAAAGGTTTATTGGATCTTATTTTGGCATTAAGCGATTTGCTCATATATAGAAGAAAGACTGGTACTGTTATAAAAATTGTTGAAAAGGTATTAAAGGAGCTAAATACCCAAGAAAGATATTATTACGGCATGTTTATGTCTGTATACGGTAAAGCCTTGCTTAAAAGATGCCGGTATGAAGAAGCAATGGAGGTTTTGTTTGAAAGTGCGGCGGTATTGGAAGAGCTCAATGAATATGAAGGATTGGTTGTTGCCACCAATGCTATAGGGGCTATTTATTGCGATTATTATAACGAGTATAAAAAAGCCGGAGAATATTTTGAAAAGACCTTGGTAATAGCCCAAAGAATTAATAACATTACTCATACTATGCTATCTTATATAAACTTAGGTGAAATCTATAAAAAAGAAGAAATGTACAGTAAATGTATGGTTTATCTAAACAAGGCATTGAACTTAGCTGAATATTATCCAAATATTTATACAAAAGCCATATTGCATAATAATGCGGCAATGATATACATGGAGATGGAGAATTATATAAAGTATATTGAGTTCATGGAAAAAGGCAAGGAGGTAATCTTTGATACCAAGGATACTGGTGAGGTGCTAAATCATTATTATAGCAATGAGGCTGTTTTTTATTATATTATGGGTATGTTTGGAGAAGCCGAAAAAAATGCCAAAAAGTCAATAGAAATATCCGAATCCTGGGGTATAAGTATTGATAGCCATGTGGCGTTAGTAAACATTCTTTGCGAAATGAAATTGAATGATACCATAAACACTACTAAGCTAATGAGGTTTTGTATATCCCTATTTGACAGCAAGAGTTATAAAGTGGGGCGGTTGGCTTGTCACAAGATAGCTGAACTGTACATAGATAAAAAAGATTATGATAAAGCTAAAGACTTTTTGAGTCTATCCGCAAACTACAAAGAAACAGTGGACACACCTGGTCTGAATTTAGTTTACAGATATTTATCCATTCTTGCGGAAGCTGATAACGACAAGGCAGGCTTGTTAACAAGGTTAATTAAAGAATATAATTATATTGATAATAATGAAATAAAATGGAAGATTTATAAAACAATAGGTGAAAGCCAAGTGGACGGCGGCGATTTATTTGGCGGCTTAAAAAATCTCATAACCTCCTTTAATCATTTAAAATTGCTTATGGATGGAGTTCCGAAAGATTACAAGATAAATTTTCTCCAATCTCATGGTAGAAATAAGATAAAAGACAGCCTTATGTCCGCGGCACAGAAAATAACCGGCCAAAAAGGCCTGGTGCATAGTTTGGTACCTATAACCGGAAATGAAGAAGATATAGTAAAAGAAATAAACGAATACTTTGATTATAAAAAATTTAAAAATTTGGTAATTAGAAATGATAATACAAAGAGCCGAAAGGGTCTGGATTTTAACAAATCCATGTTAGGAAAATTTTTATTGGATTTATTCGATAGAATTGACGGTTTTGGCATTGATATAGAAGATAATATAAAAAAATTGGTGGAGGCTTTTATGGGTTTTACCCAGGCAAAAAACGGGCTCTTGGCCATTATAGATGAAAACAATGAAATACAAATGCTATATTCAGATGCGAAAGATGAAAACAACAAATTCTACAGGTACATGATTGAAAAGGTTAGAAAAAACAGTGAAAGCATCATCATTACTGATGTTTATGAGTATAAGAAAAAGGCTAACGAAGATTTGATTCCTAAGGATTTGGCAGGAGTATTTTGTATACCCATAGTTGCCTCGGATAATGAGGAAAGCATTAAAAAAGAAAGAAGAAAAGGCAGCAGTATAAAAGAAATAAAAGGCTACTTATACCTTGATACGGACTCGATTATTAATAATTTTACCGAGGAAACCGCCGACCTGTGCGAAAAGGTTACAAAAATTGCGTATGTGCTTATCGATAACTATAATTTAAGAATGGTAAACGCTTTTGATAAGTTAACGAAGCTATATACAAGAAAGTATTTTGAAAACGCATTATCCAATGCTTTGGCAAAAGGCGAAACTTTTTCAGTTGTCATGGCGGATATAGACAGGTTTAAAACTATTAACGATAAACATGGTCATCAGGCCGGCGATGAGGTTCTTGCCATATTAGCAGAAATAATTTTAAAAAACTTGAGAAAAACCGATATTTGTGCAAGATACGGAGGTGAGGAATTTATAATGCTACTTCCTTATACTGATACGGAAGGTGCTTTTCAATTAGCAGAAAAGATTAGGGAAAGAATAGGCACAGCCAGATTTTTTTCGCACCACAGTCCCATAACCATAAGCATGGGAATAGCCGCTTACCCTAATCATAGTACTTGGGGTAAAGATCTCATTGACAAAGCAGATCAAGCCCTTTACTATTCCAAAGAAACCGGTAGGAATAAGACGAAAATATATGATGAAAATATGTTAAGGTTTGACAGAAGGATAAATAAATTAGCGGGAATTGTTGATGGAGATATGGAAGAGGATATAATAAGAGTAGAAAATATTATTGAAATGTTGGAAGTTCAAAGAAATGAATATATTGAAAAAGAAGAAAAAACATTTGAATTTTTAGGAAAAGCTATAAAGATGTCTGGAGCAGAAGCGGGTTCCATCTTTTTAGTAGATGAAAACAGTAAACCCATAAAACAAATTTCTAAAAGGGATACTTCACAAGAAGAAGCAAAAGATATGTCTTATAACAATCATTTATTGCTAAAATGTATACATAGCAAAACAGGAGAATATCTTATTGATTGGTCTAAAAGCGTAGAGGTTGATGCTGTTACGGGTATGCCTGTCTGGCAATCGGTGATTGTAATTCCCGTTACAAACTACGGGAAGGTAAATGCCATACTGTATTTATCTGTTTCATTGAAAAACAAAGAATTTGAAGCAAGCACTTATAATTATATAAAAACACTTTGCGATATAGCCGCTCCTATATTCCTATAAAAAAAGCATATTTCTTAAATAATATAAATAAGTGGATGTATAAAAAATTATAGGGTTTTAAGACGGTAAGTAAATACATAACGGAGGCGTATAAGTTGGAGAAAAAAATTTCAATAAAGGATTATTTTATTGATACCTTAGGTTCTATGGCATTAGGTCTTTTCTCTTCGTTGATAGTTGGCCTTATATTGGAACAAGCGGGATTAAAAATAGGTATCGGAATACTTGTGGATTTAGGAAAAATAGCAAAACTTCTTATGGGACCTGCAATCGGCATAGCCGTTGCATATGGCCGCAAGGCACCTTCTTTGGTTGTTTTTTCCTCTGCTGTAACGGGTGCAATAGGGGCGGGGACAATATTTGTTAATGAAGCGGCACAATTCGGGATAAAGGTCGGGGAACCTATGGGGGCTTTTGTAGCCGCTGTTGTAGGGATGGAAGTGGGACGTTTCATAGCAGGAAAAACAAAAGTAGATATAGTTTTGGTACCGTCTTTTGTAATAATATCAGGAGGTATAGCAGGGAAATACATATCCCCTGTGGTTTCCGCCATTATGTCCGCCTTGGGAAGCTTAATAAATACAGCAACGGTTTTAAGACCTATACCTATGGGAATAATAGTATCAGTAATAATGGGAATGGTTCTTACCCTTCCCATAAGCAGTGCGGCCGTCGCTATAGCTTTGGGTCTGAAGGGCTTGGCCGGAGGTGCTGCCACTGTGGGATGTTGTACACAGATGGTGGGATTTGCTGTGGCAAGCTACCGAGAAAACAAAACAGGAGGACTTATCGCCCAGGGGATCGGAACATCAATGCTACAAATGCCGAATATTATCAGAAACCCTCTGATTTGGATACCTCCTACTTTAGCCAGTGCAATACTCGGACCCCTGTCAACAACCATATTCAAAATGGAGAACGTTCCGGAAGGGTCAGGCATGGGGACCTCCGGATTGGTAGGCCAATTCGGAACCTTTGCTGCAATGTCCGGTGTAAACGATGGAGGAATAATAATCTTAAAGATACTGATTTTACATATAATTTTACCCGCAGTGGTTACACTGCTGATTTCAGAATATATGAGAAAAAAGTCTTATATAAAACCTGGGGATATGAAACTCGATCTATAGGATACAACAGCAACACAGAAGAACCGTCCCCCTGTGTTGCTGAAGAATTTTAGGAGGAAAAAGGATGAAGCATAAGGGCTTAATATTTGTCGTTGGTATAGTTTTTATCGCAATTATACTATTTGGTACATTATCCGGTTATATCATTGATCTTCAATGGTTTAAAGAATTAGGATATACTGAAGTCTTTTTCAAAAAGATATTTACCCAGATAAAATTCTTTATTCCGTCTCTTTTAATTATATTTGCGGTATTTTACATCTATATGAGATCAATCAATGCTTATTCAACAAAGAAAAGCGGTGTTTTCATATCTGAAGGAGAAAACAAATGGAGAAACAAGATATTTATCATTGTTTCATCTGTGCTATCCGTTATTTTTTCCATAACTTTTGTTACAGAAGTTTGGTATGATTTTTTAATTTATATTAATAAAACATCCTTTGGCTTAGCTGATCCTATATTCGGGTATGATATTAGCTTTTTTATTTTTGTATTGCCTTTTTTAAAAAAGCTTTACAGTTTTACGTTGGGAATAGTGATAATTTTTGCAGTTATTACCTTCATATTTAATGCAATAATATTTTTAACTCCAAGAAAAACCAAGGAAGACTTTGATGGAGGCATAGATTTTAGAGGTGTTAATAGAAGTACTTACAAAGATATCATTAAAGCCGGGGGAAAACAGCTTTTCTTTTTAGGCGGTATATTCTTTTTGGTTTTGGCTGCAGGCTTTTACTTAAAGATGTTTGATTTATTGTATTCTTCACGGGGTATGGCTTTTGGAGGAGGGCATACGGACATTCATATAAGTTTGCCTTTCTATTATTTATATATAGGATTGAGTGTAATCATCGGTCTTTCTTTTATGATTTCCGGGAAAGGATTGAACCGTAGGATAGTTATATTCGGCCCGTTAGCTTTGATTTTGGTAACCTTACTATCCGGAATAATCTCTGTGGCTGTTCAAAACCTTATAGTAACACCAAATGAACTTGCCAAGGAGGAGAAGTTTTTACAGCACAATATAGACTATACGAACTATGCTTACGGACTTCATGATGTAGAGGTAAAACAATTTAGTGTAGCCCAAGACCTTGTAAGAAAAGACATTGAAGAAAACAAAATTACGATTAATAACATCCCCGTTAATGATTATAAACCGGCAAAGGATATTTATAATCAGATTCAGGGTCTTAAGAATTATTATTACTTTTACGATATGGACATAGACAGGTATATGGTTAACGGTGAATACAGGCAGGTGTTTATATCCGCAAGAGAACTGCAAAGTGCAAATATACCCAAGCAGGAAGGCGGTGCTACATCATGGATAAACAGATATCTGAAGTATACACACGGCTATGGTATTGCCATGTCACCAGTGAACGAAGTCACCCCCTCGGGGCAACCCAGGCTTTTTATAAAAGATTTGCCCGTTATCTCGGAAACAGATATAAAAGTGGAAAGACCCCAAATATATTATGGTGAAATTACAAGAGATTTCGCTGTAGTTAATACCCGAGAAAAGGAATTTGATTATCCTTCAAGCACCGGTAATGTGGAAACTTTTTATGAAGGAACCGGGGGAATACCTCTTACATTTCCCAATCGAATTATGTTGGCTTTGACTCAGGGTAAGATGAACTTCATATTGTCCCAGGATATTAATTCTCAAAGCAAGGTTTTGTTGCATCGAGAAATAATCGAAAGAGTTAAGAAGGTAGCACCCTTTTTGGCTTATGACGAGGATCCCTATATTGTAGTCAGTGATGGCAATTTGTATTGGATTGTAGATGCGTATACTGTTAGCAACAAATACCCGTATTCAGAACCCATTGAAGAAAACTCCAATATTAATTATATAAGAAACTCGGTTAAAATAATTATTGATGCATACAACGGTACTGTGGATTTTTATATAGCCGATGACAAGGATCCGCAAATACTAACCTATGCCAAAATCTTCAAGACCCTATTTAAGCCTATATCAGATATGCCCACGGACCTGCGGGCTCATCTGAGATACCCCCAGATGCTTTTTGATATACAAACGGATATATACAGCAAATACCATATCAGAAGTGCAAGGGAGTTTTATAACAAAAGTGATGTATGGGATATAGGGACACAAATCTATGGGCCCAGCGGAGCATCAAGTGAAAGTATGTTTGTGGAATCTTCTTATTTAATTATGAAACTTCCTGACTCCGACAAAGAAGAATTCATACTTATGGTGCCATATACACCTCAGAGAAAAAATAATATGATTTCTTGGTTTGCCGTGAAAAATGATGGAGAAAACTACGGACAGCTAAAACTATATACTTTCCCATCGGGGAAGATTGTTGAAGGTCCAATGCAGGTTGAGGGAATAATAAGCCAGGATGTGGCCATCGGCAACGCTATAAACTTGCTGCAATCCGGCGGGAATTCCCAGGTAATAAGGGGTAATATGCTCATAATTCCAATAGAGGATTCCATACTTTATGTGGAGCCCATTTACCTCAGAGCAATTAACGCCAGTGCTTTACCCGAGCTCAAAAAGGTAATAGTGTTTTATAGGAATAAAGTGGTGATGGAAGATAGCCTGGAACAGTCTTTGGCTAAGATTTTTCCTTTGCCGCAGGATGAAGAACCTGTCAAGCCAAAACCGCCGGAAATATCCGTAACACCGCCGGAAGAAGCGGACACTGTGGTGGAGCTCATAGAACTTGCTAATATCACTTTTAATGAAGCTTTAGAAGCACAAAAAGACGGAAACTGGGCTTTGTACGGTGAAAAGCTTAATGAACTATCGGGTATATTGGAAAAGCTGAATAGCCTAAAATAACGGGAAATGATATGAGGCATCTTATATGCGGAAAAAAAATCAAAAAAATTCCCCTTGCATTTATGAAAAATAGCGGGTATAATTAAAAACAATATAAAAAACCGTTGAAGAGGAATAGTAAACAGGCCATTTGGTAAAGAGAGCCGGCGGTGGTGAGAGCCGGTACCGAATCTGTTGAATCCACCTTGGAGGGATTGCGATGAGCAAAAGGTAAGCAGACCTTACACTGCAAAAAAGAGGACTATTATGTCAATTTGGGTGGCAACGCGGAAGTAAACCTTTCGTCCCTGCGGGGGCGGAGGGTTTTTTATATAACTTAACAACATAACGATAGCCATTAAATGTGGCGAAGCCGCTTTTATTATATAAAAAACCGTTGAAGAGGAATAGTAAACAGGCCATTTGGTGAAGAGAGCCGGCGGTGGTGAGAGCCGGTACCGAATCTGTTGAATCCACCTTGGAG
>CAZQHS010000019.1:5791-19352 GCA_964593485.1 uncultured Clostridiaceae bacterium | reverse complement strand
AGGGGCGGACGACTCTGTCCGCCCGGTTTGAGATATAGGTGTTAGATGTTTTTGAAACAAAAAGAACGGAGAGATTAAATGAAAGCAAAAAGAGTTGTTATAGCATTGGGAGGAAATGCCCTTCAGGAGTCAGGGACACCTGCAACGGCAGATGCCCAATTGGCCGTTGTCAGAAAAACCTCCGAATATATTGCCGAAATAAGTGAAAAAGGTTATGAAATTGCCATAGCCCACGGCAACGGCCCACAGGTAGGCAGAATACTTTTGGCATCGGAGGCCGCTTCCGCTGTAACTCCCACAATGCCCTTTGACGTTTGTGGAGCCATGAGCCAGGGTTATATTGGGTATCATATTCAACAAGCCCTAAAACACGAACTGTTGAAAAAGAGCAAAGATGTGCCCGTGGTTACAATAGTAACACAGGTTGTAGTGGATAAGAATGATCCGGCTTTTGTGAATTTAACAAAACCCATAGGACCTTTTTATACGGAAGAAGAGGCCAAAGTTATTGCCGAAGAAAAAGGCTATGTGATGAAAGAAGATGCGGGTAGAGGTTGGAGAAGGGTAGTGGCCTCGCCGAAGCCCATAAAGATTGTGGAAATAGATTCCGTAAAGAGGCTATGGGATTCCACTATAGTAGTTACCGTTGGCGGCGGCGGTATCCCCGTAATAGAAAAGGAAGATGGGTCTTTGGAAGGCATTGCAGCGGTAATAGATAAAGACTTGGCGGCGGAAAGGCTTGCAGAGGATATTGATGCGGATGTACTGGTGATACTTACTGAAGTTGAAAAGGTATCAATAAATTATAAGAAGCCCAATCAGAAGGACCTTGATTTAATCAGCGTGGCCCAGGCAGAACAATATATAAAGGAAGGGCATTTTGCCCCCGGGAGTATGCTGCCCAAGATTGAGGCGGCGGTGGGGTTTGCAAAGTCAAAGTCCGGGAGAAAGGCCATAATCACGTCCTTGTACAAGGTCGTGGACGCATTAGAAGGCAAGGCGGGAACGACGATAACACTGTGACGATAGCATTACCGGGAGACCAAAGGTCTCCCCTACAAGGGCAGACAGAGTCGTCTGCCCCTACCATTCCAGAGAACAGAGAACAGAGAACAGAATTCAGAATGACACATTCCGTTATTATTGTATGCTTCGAAATTGTCATTCTGAACGTAGTGAAGAATCTTGACTCTATAGGAATACCCTAATCTGTTCTCTGGACATCTGTTCTCCGTTCTCCGGAACGTGTCATTCTGAGCAAAGCGAAGAATCTATTTCCGGTTCCTGGCCTCTGGGCACCTGGCACTGGGTTAGGGTCGTGTCTTTGGGGTCGATATCTGCTTTTGGCTTCTTGCCACTGGCATTACCGGGAGACCAAAGGTCTCCCCTACTACAATACAATTAATAACACCAACGGAAAGATGATGGAGACAATTGCCAATAGCGTTGCCCCCCATGCAGCCGATTTATTATTATTGTTCCAATTGTGTTTTGCAAAACTAAAGGTGTAAAATCCCGGCGGCAAGACCAATAGGATTATTAGCCATCTCATTATTTGCTTTTCTCCTTTCCTTCCGTGGATATTATAGGTGAGTCGCTTATCATAGTACCGGTACGCTTAACTTTTAAGCTGACTGTAGTATTTATTTCGGCATCTTCAAAATGTTCATTCCAGCTATAATCTTCCCATTCCTGTATGGTGGCAAATTTCATAACGGCTGTGCTTCCAAAATCAAAAACATCTGATTTTAAATCCTTGCATTTTTTAATGGTCTTATCAAGTTCCCCTTTTATAAGTTCTTCGGCAGCCTTTTCCAAAATCGGGGCTAAACTTGGTTCTTCGTAATCAATTCTGCTTTGAATGGCTAAAATATTGGCATCCAATTTTAATTTCAAGTCGATTATCGGTTTTTTATCTTTAAATCTTATTTTTACTTCCGGTTTTTTTGCCTGTTTGACTTCAATGGGAATAATCAAATCAGGCTCCTTTGGATCAGGTATAGCGAAAGTTCCTTTTTTTAGCCGACCCCTTGTAAGTAAGACCATTCGGGTTTCATGAATGGTAAGCTTTCCCACCATCTTATCCCCGTTAATAACGGCACTTCCCGCTAAATCTATTTTTTTGCCGCCCGTTCTTGGTATTTCCCCGGCATAATAATTAGCCGAATCTTCCGGGTCTTCTGTAGAACCACCTGGGGGACTGTTATTTATCAATCCATCGTTTATTGCCCCATAAATAGCTAAAGTTTGGTGATAGGTGGATTTGATCCCGTTATTCAGATCATTTAAATTAGTACTCGGGAAGTATCCGGTATATACCGAACTTCTGATTAAATCTTCCATCTCTTTTGAAATGGAAGTTTCTAAATTTTGTACCGCTGCCTCTAAAAAGCTTTTTGCACTGCCTTTTGATACCAATATAAATTCTGAACGGCGAATTTCCCTGTTTCTGATTAATGGTGCAACAAACTCTCCTATTTTTCCGCTTTTAGCTAAGTCCTCTGAAAAAATAAAAGCATTTGCATGGAAAAAGATAATCTTTCCCCGAATGCTTGTATCCGTCAGTGATAAGCCTTGAAAAAATGAAGGGGCTTCTATTGTATATATAGTATATTTAGGCGTGCTTTTGCTACTTTCGTTTCCACTGCTTCCGGATTCACCGCCTTCACCAAGAAATGGGATCAAAAGTGTTATCTGCCATTTATCATTTACACCTTCGTCTATCCCTAACATTGCTATATAAGTAGATTCATTAATTTCTTTCGAATCATAGCAACCTGTGGGTGTAAACAATATAAGACATATAATGATAAGACTAATTTTCCTTCCCATTTTTCACATCTCCTTTTTTGCCTTTTGCCAGAGCAATTAATAGTGTTAATGCCGGCGGGAGGAAAAAGAATATCCAGCCATAAGTCCTCAGAGCCTGCATATAAATTGTAATTAAAGCACCCATGCTTTCAGGCAGCATTATAAGACAATATAAGATTATCGAAAGAGGAAAAATCAGCGGTTTTTTGTCCTGAATATTAAACATATAGCTATATATCATAAGAACAATATAAATAAGGGCAGAAGAGGATATTGCCATACTTATGCTCCATATATACAAGAATATTGCCTCCAACCTTTGGAAGAAACCGCCGTAATTAATAAGGGTAGTCATTAAATACATGGGTGCGGTAATTTCCCTGCCCGTATAATAAGGGAAAGATAAAGTAAAAGATAAAATTGTAAGAGATATTATAGTACCGGAAAGAAGAAGGCTTATGTAGCCGGTTTTTTTTATATGGGTTATCCCCTGGAGTGATCCTGCAATCACTGCTACAATGGTGATTTCACCATAGGCGGAGCTTCTCAAGACTCCATTAGATAAAGTAGTGCCTATACCATAACCAAATATGGGGAAAAGATGGTGTATATCATAGTTTTTGGCCGCCAAAATAAGTATAGATAAAAGCCCGAATAAGAGCATACCCCCGAAAAGCCTGGAAACTCTCGCAATAGGTTCAAGCCCCAAATAAGCGGCAAGAACAACGATAATAAGAAGGAGTACTATGATATAGCTCGGGGGGCTAAGAGGAAAAATATAGACTATCATAACCTCGGTAAACTCTCTTATATTAGCGGCCGCTGTTAGTATGACTATAAGTAAGAGAGAAAATGAAAAAAGTGAGCCTATTACTTTACCCAAAACAATGTCATATATCTCCATAATGTTTTTGCCGGGAAATCGCTTGAGCAAAATATACAACGGTGTAAAAGCAACAGTGGCGGTGACAGCGGATATCAAAGTCATGTACCACCCTGCTGTTCCGACACCTTTCATTACCATGGCGGGACTTGTATAAAAAGCCTTTGATACTGTAGTGATTGTTAATAGGCAAATAGCTTCCTGGGTACCAAATTTACCTTCTTTTATCATTGTTATCCTCGCCTTTGTTTTTTTTCCAACCTCTTACAATAGGTCCCTGTCTGCTTTGATTAAGGGTATTTGAAACATCCGGGCGTTTGTTTTGTTTCCATGTGGGATACCTGATAATTACATCGTGACCCTTTACCGCTTTTGGTCCTACGGGTGACAGGAATGGTACCCCAAAGGACTTCATACTGCTTGCAATTAAGGCTAATCCGATTATAGACAGGGAGACACCGTAAAACCCCGCAATGGCACCAAAAATAAATACCACGAATCTTAGAATTCTAATGGCCAAGGAGAGGGAGTAATTGGGGATAACAAAACTGCTAATACCAGTTACAGCCACAATGATAATAAGGGCAGGGCTGACAAAACCTGCTGCAACCGCCGCCTGACCTAATATCAGGGCACCTACGATACCCAAAGTATTGCCTATAACCCCCGGAACCCGTATCCCCCCTTCCCTTATCAATTCAAAGGAAATTTCCAACATGAGCATCTCGATAAATACAGGGAAGGGTACCGATAGCCTGGACTTTATAATGGATAATAATAGTTGGGTGGGTATCATTTCATGATGGTATTGTGTCAGTGCTATGTATAGTCCCGGCAGAAACAGTGCTGTTAAAACACCGTATAAACGTAAGAGTCTTAAAAAGGTCCCGTACTCCCAACGGAGGAATGAGTCCTCGGAAGTATGAATAAGATGAAACAATGTGATGGGGACAGCCATAACAAAAGGAGTACCCTCGGTAATCAGAAGGACCTTTCCTTCCAAAAGAAACGAAGCGGCTCTGTCCGGCCTTTCTGTTTGTATTATCTGTGGGAATAACATAAAAGTGCTGTCTTCTATCAATTGTTCCAACATTCCTCCACCTAAAATTGAATCAGTATCAATGCTGTTTACCCTTCTCTTAACTTCATTTAACAAACGGGGGTTTGCAATTCCCTTTATATATGCGAAGGCACAAGTGGCACGATTGGTTCTACTAACTATTGTCATTTCTATTATAAAATTTTCATTTTTAACGCTTCTCCTTAAAAGGGTTAAATTTGTCTTCAAATCTTCTGTAAATGCTTCCTGGGATCCTTGTATGGTTGATTCCGTCAAAGGTTTGTCTATATTTCTTTTTTCAAAACCCCTGCTTTCAATTAGAATACATTCCTTTTCCCCATCTATGAACAGTGCTGTCATACCGCGTAGAACATCCACTGTAATATCATCCAAATTGTTCGATTTTGTTACTTGGTTAACAGAAATTACATTTCTGATGATATAATCTACGAAGTTTCCGTCTTTATAATTAGTAAAGTTTTTGGTATCTGAAAGCTGAGGTATAACAAATTGATTAATTATGCTGTTATCTATCATAACGTCTATGAATATAATAAAAGTATTATCACCATTTCCCATATTGAACTCTCTGACTACAATATCTTGATTTAACGGTATGTTAAACCGTTGTTTCATGTATTCAAGGTTAACCTGCAATTGGTCTGATAGTAGGCCCTTTTCTTGGTTTGAAAAATCGGTGGCTTTACGCTCTCCCACTTTAACAGGAGCCCTTTTATATTTTTTTTCTTCACCACCGCTTTTGTTATCCTTGTTATATTGTTTGCTTATTTTTTCTATATCGGGTATGGGAGTTGGCTCATCTACACCTTCCTCATCCTTTTCCAGAAATTCGAAAGGTTGCTCCCCGGGCTCTTTATATGTAAAAATATTTTTTATACCTTGAAACATTGTTCCCACAGAAACACCATCCTTTGTATTTAAGTAAACAGATTGTCTCAAAATGACATGTAGGTGTAACTTTATACTTATTTACGTATTTTACCCAACATGCTGTCATTTATTACGTATATGGGGTGTTAGGTACAAAATAATTATTCATAAAACCTTATCCCCTTCATATAAATAGTATAGAACGCTTATACAAAAATTGTTTTTAAAGGAGGAAAGCGGATGCCTGTCGAACTTATAAAAAAGTCATTAAAAGTAAGCAAAATAATTGGTGAAGAGATTTCCAGCACCGTTATTGAAGAAGATATTAATGTGCCGGATGTCAGCCCCGATATACACAAAATACTCTATCCATCCGTCAGAGTATTTATAAAAAATTCACAAACCGCCCCAGACAAAGTGATAGTAGACGGACAAGTGTTTATAGATGTTTTGTATACGGCAGATACGGAGGGCAGGCCTCTTGGCAGTTTGAGCATTTCTGCCGATTTTGATCATACAATCAACATGGCCGGGGTAAAACCCCACATGAATGAATCGGTTGATGTGATTGTACAGCATGTGGATTGCCACATCATAAACAGTAGAAAAATAAACGTCAAAATCATCATGGATATAAATTGCGTGGTGGAAGACATATACGATTTGGAAGTTCCTATGGATTTGAGGGGTTCCGATTACATACAGTTGTTGAAGGAGCCTTTGGGTATAAAAGGAATAACGGGAACCAACGAAGAAAAGTACGGTTTCAAAGAAATTATACAATTGGATGAGGATAAGCCACCAATTAAAGGTATTTTGAAATCCGATTTTTCCACCTATATAAAAGACAGCCAAAGCATGGAAGGAAAGATGCAGATATTCGGTGATATAGCGTATAATATTCTTTATAATACAGAAGAAGGAGAAATAGAAAGCATAAGCGGAGAAATCCCCTATTCCCACTTTATGGAGGTGCCGGGAGCGGATGGGGATATGGAATCATTGGCCTTTGCAGGAGTGAGGGAATCCTATATAGATGTTTATGAAGATGCCCAGGGGGAAAAGAGAAATATTGGCATTAACGTATTTTTGGATTTAAAAGGGAAAACCTTTAAATATCTGAGACATGAAGCCCTGGCGGATATGTATAGCCCGAAATGGGATATTGCAATAGACAAGGAAAGTTACGATATCCATGAGTTTTTGTGTAAAGGGATGAACACAACAGTAATTAAGGATACTCTAAAGATAAAACATGGAGACCCTGATGTAAAGAAAGTAATATTTATGAATGCCAAACCTATAATAAATGAAGTAAAAGTTATGGAAGGCATGGTGGGTATAGAGGGAAGCGTCGGGGTATGCGTATTGTATAAATCCTCTTTTAGCGGTGAACCTCTGAACTGCAGTACGGATCAATTTCCTTTTAAACTAACGGTAGATATGCCGGAAGTGAAAACTCAAATGTTCCCCAAAGTTAGCTGCCGGGTTGAAAGCGTAAACCATTCCGTAGCCGGGGAAGATTTGATAGATATCAGGATAGCTGTGGCGGTATCGGTAAATGTTTATAAGAAAACCAACAAAAAGATCATTAAAAACGTAGAAAAGAAGGAAGAAATAAATACCGACTATGGCAAACTCCCTGCCGTAACCGTATATTTTGTGGGCAAAGGCGATACTTTATGGAAAATCGCCAAAAAATATAATACCACAGTTGATGAACTGTTGAAGTATAATAGTATTGAAGACCCGGATGTAATAAATGTAGGCGACAAGCTTTTGGTATTAAAAAGTATGAGACAATAATACAAACTCAAAAATCATTTTGATATAGGCGGTAGTTGTATGAAATATACAGGTATAGCCCCTGCAAAAATTAACTTGGCGTTGGATGTCCTGAGAAAGAGGCCTGACGGATATCATGAGATATCCACAATAATGCAATCCATTCCCCTTTATGATATTATTACCATAAGGCTTCTTGATAATGATGAAATCATAGTCAGTACCGATTCACAACTTGTGCCTTCCGGCAATTCAAATATTGTATATAAGGCGGCAAAACTGATAAAGGATACCTATGATATAGAAGACGGTGTAGAAATCCAAATCGAGAAAAATATTCCTGTAGCAGCAGGCTTGGCAGGGGGAAGTACCGATGCGGCCGCTGCTATCAGGCTTTTAGACAAGGCATTTAACCTAAGGCTATCAAGAGATGAGATGCATGATGCGGCAAGAAGGATAGGTGCAGACGTTTCTTTTTGCATTGATGGTGGAACTGCTTTGGCCCAAGGAGTGGGGGAGGTATTGACACCTATTCCCCAGCTGCCTCATTGCTATATACTCGTTGTAAAACCTGACATAAGCGTATCAACAAAAGAAATATATGAAGAACTGAATATGGACGAGATTGTGGAACGACCGGATATCTCCGGAATCATCAAGGCCATTGAAAACAACGACTTAAAGGTCGTATCCGAAAAATTGTGTAATGTCATGGAAAGCGTAACAATAAAAAAGCATCCCCTGATTGGAGACTTGAAAAAAAAGCTCATGGAATTCGGTGCCTTGGGGAGCCTCATGAGCGGCAGCGGCCCCTCGGTTTTCGGGATTTTTGATCACTGGGACAAAGCACATAATGCTTATAATAATATGGAAGACTGCCCTGGTGAGACATTCCTATTGAAAACAACTGATTTAGTGACGGATAATAAATAAAAGAGGTGCATATTATGAATGCAATTATTCTTGCCGGAGAGTCAAAGACCGAAAAAGAGGGAATGTTGAAAAATAAAGCCTTGATAAAGATAAAAGGCAAGTATATGTTGGAATATGTATTGGACACCATACTAAAGGTACAAGCTATAAAAAATATAGTGGTTGTAGGGGATAAAGAAAAGCTAAAAAATGCCTTGGGCTCTAAGATTGATTACGTATTAGAGGGCGGAGATTCCATTGTTGATAATGCCATGAAAGCCTTGGAGCTTTTCCCCGGGGAAAAGGAAGCCATACTGTTAACCTGTGATATTCCAATGATCACCGTTGAGGCTATAGAACATTTTTTATTGGAGTCCCGAGAATCCGGAGCTGATTTGGCTTATTGCATAGTTGACAAAAAACTAAACGATGCCAAATATCCGGAAGTTGAAAGGACCTATGTTAAACTCAAAGAAGGCCAGTTCACAGGGGGAAATGCGTTTTTTTTGAACCCGGAAGTTAAGTATAAGGTAAAAGACTTTTTTGAAGTTATGTTGGAGAATAGAAAAAACCCGGCCAAGATGGCACAAATATTGGGCTTGGGGTTTTTGTTGAAATTGGCTATGGGAATACTGACCATAGATGCTATTAAAAATAAGGTTGAAAAGCTCTTGGATATAAAAGCAGCAGTTATAATCTCCCCATATCCGGAGATAGGAAACGACGTGGATAAACAATCGGATATTGAATTTGTGGAGAAATATTTGAAGTAGAAAGTGGAAAGCTGAAAGCTGAAAGCAGAAAGCAGAAAGTGGAAAGTAGAAAGCTAAAAGTTGGGAAATAGATTCTTCACTACGTTCAGAATAACAGTTTCGAAGCATACAATAATAACGGAATGTGTCATTCTGTTCTCTGTTCTCTGTTCTCTGGAATGGTAGGGGCAGACGGCTCTGTCTGCCCTTGTAGGGGAAACCTTTGGTCTCCCGGTAATGCCAGAGGCAAGAAGCAAGAGGCCAGCGGCAGATATCGACCCCAAAGACGTGACCCTAATGCCAGAGGCAAGAGGCCAGAGTCTAAAAAATTTTGCATATAAAAACCATACCTTGCAAAAACTAAAATAAATTTGCAACGGAGGCTGTGGTTTTTTTGTTTGTAAAAATAATCGACGGTTTGAAAAGTTTTAACAATAATTATATTCTAATTACCATAATTCTTATAGTAATCTTCGAATTTTTTGTTGATATGCCTGCATTCAGGAGGGCTAAATTAAAAAGAGATGCCAATGTAATACTTATAATGAATATCGCCCTTATAATAACTGCTGTCTCTCTTTTTATAATAATAGAAACATGACGGGAAGCAGATAACAGAGAAGAAGGAGAATGCCTATGGGTTTTTTTAATAAAAAACAGGAAGAATCTGAAGACCAGAAAGAACAGGAAGTTGAAAATCTACCCAGCTTCAAGTCACTAAAAGATAACATAAACACAGTAAAAGAAATCTTGGATGGCTGTGGAGATATAGTATATAAAGAATTTATGGTAGGCAAAGAACAAAAGCTTCCTTTTACTTTGGTATATATTGACGGTATGACTGATACCGGTACACTCATCGGCTCAATATTGAATCCCCTTATGGTCTATGCCAGGGATATACCTCCTGAGGCACCTAAATTGACTGATAAGCTTTATGATCTTGTGAAATACGGCACCATAACCACCGGGGAAGTGAATGAAACAAACAATATAAACGAAGCAATTCTCTCAATTCTAATAGGAGATGCGGCACTTTTTATCGACGGTACGGACAAAATACTAATATTGGGTGTAAAAGGCTGGCCTGCAAGAGGTGTTGAGGAACCGACGACAGAGCCGGTTATAAGGGGCCCCAGAGATGGTTTCGTTGAAGCTTTCAGAATGAATACGGCTTTGGTAAGAAGAAGGATCAGGGACCCTAAATTAAAATTGAAGCAAATGAAAATCGGAAAAAGAAGCCACACGGATGTAGGTGTTTTTTATATTGAGGGTATCGCTAAAGAGAAACTAATTGACGAAGTCATAAGAAGGCTAAGCACTATAAATATAGATGCGGTGTTAGACAGCGGCTACATAGAACAGTTCATAGAAGATAATCCTTATTCTCCTTTTCCTCAGATAGCAACTACGGAAAGGCCCGATGAAGTGGCGGGTGAATTATATGAAGGCAGAGTGGTTATATTAGTGGACAATTCACCTTTTGCATTAATTGTACCCACCACCATAAACAGCTTGTTCCAATCACCGGAAGATTACTATGATAGGTGGATAATAGCTTCAGTACTCAGACTTATCAGATTTACAGCAAGTTTTTTGGCCTTGGTCATGCCGTCATTATATGTGGTTTTTACATCTTATCATACGGGAATACTTCCTACCAAATTAGTGCTGTCCATAGCGGCCTCAAGAGAGGGAGTTCCCTTTCCTGCAATTGTTGAGGCTTTTATAATGGAATTCACTTTGGAGCTTCTGAGGGAAGCGGGACTGAGGCTGCCTTCAGCTATCGGCAATACCGTAGGTATAGTGGGAGGGTTGATTATAGGGGAAGCGGCGGTAAGAGCTGGTATAGTAAGCCCTATTATGGTTGTAATAGTTGCCGTAACAGCAATAGCTTCTTTTGCCAATCCCAGCTATAGCCTGTCGGTGGGGTTTAGACTTTTAAGGTTTGCACTGATAGCGGCTTCGGGAATACTTGGTCTTTATGGGTTTATACTTGGACTTATATTGATACTTATTCACCTTGTCAGACTAAAAAGCTTTAATGAACCTTATCTCACACCTTTCGTCGCTGTGAATTGGTCAGATTATAAGGACACTATATATAGGGCACCTTTATACAAAATGGTTAAAAGGCCTATAAGGATTTCCCAAGACAAAGTACGCATGGAGAACAACAGAAAAGCTCTATTCCAAACGAATAAAGGGGGCAATAAAAATGATAAAAGATGACGATATCATATCTCCATATCAAATTGCCATGATAGTGATAATGGTGCTGTCCGGGGCCGGCGTGTTTTCTTTGCCTCGTGTTTTGGCAGAAACCGCAGGAAGCAATTCTTTAGTAATGCTGGTTATAGGTGGAGCCATTTCTTTAATCGCTATATATATTATAGTAAACCTTAACAACAGATTTCCCGGGAAAACGCTGCCTGACTATTGTAACGAGATAATAGGCACAGTACCAACAAAAATCCTCATGACTATATATGCGATTTATTTTATATTTTTTATCGGATTTGAAGTAAGAGTGATAAGTGAAATTATAAAGATGTTCCTACTTACCGATACTCCTTCGGAAGTTATCATGTTATGCATGATACTTACATCCACATATGCAGTGAGAGGCGGTGTAGAGTGTATAGGGAGGACGGCGGAACTCTTTTTCCCACTGTTATTTATTCCTTTTTTTCTTTTGCTTCTCCCCGGGCTCACAGATATGGATTTTAGCAATTTACTTCCAGTTTTTTATGGGTTTCAAAAAAAATTGACAGATGCCATTCCGACTATGGCATTGAGCCTCGCGGGCTATGAAACCTTGCTTTTTTACATAGGTTTTATGAAAGAACCTAAAAAAGCTTATAAATACGCTTCTTTTGGGATGATTTATGTAATAGTGTTTTATATGATAACAACGGGCCTTTGCATCAGTAAATTCGGTGTTGAATGGAATAAAAAAATGGTATGGCCGGTTTTGGGATATGTGCGTAGTATAAATTTGCCGGGGCTTTTCATAGAAAGGCTTGATGGGGTGATGTTGGGTATTTGGATTCTTGCCATATACACAACTATAATAATTTTGTATTTCTCTCTTACCTTTTCATTATCCAAGATTTTTGGCACCAAGGAGCAAAAACAATACGCTCTTTTAGTGGTGCCTGCTATATATTTTGCAGCATTAACACCTCAAAATCCTGCTCAGATTTTAGAAATGCCCGTATATGTAAACCAATTTGTGGGTAATGTGTTAAAGATTTTAGTTCCTTTACTTTTGCTCCTGATTGCTCTGATAAGAAAAAAAGGGGGGGCTAAAAATGAAAATTAAAATCCTGCTCATAGTTATATGCACTTTTCTCCTTGTAGGCTGTTGGGGAATAAGCGAGATAGAAAATACAGCCTTTGTTCTTTCTCTTGGGATAGATAAGCTGTCTGATAAAGAACCAAACGACAAAAAAATGTATGAAATAACCATAGTGAATCCAGATACAGCCATGGCAGAGGAAGGCAAGGTTTTGAAATCCAATATAGTGAGCGGTGAAGGATCGTCCTTTAATATGAGCATTGTACGTTTGATGCAAAGATTCTCCAAAGGTCTAAACTATGAGCACACTAAGATATTTTTGCTGGGTGAAAAATTGTTGGAGGATGATGAATTCGTTAAAAATATATTGGATACTTTGACAAGAGATCGGCAGTTTCATACCAGTATGCTGACATTGATGGTTCCTGCACCATATAAAGTAGAAGATGTTTTAAGCGTGGAACCCAAAACAAAGACCCTTTTGTCTTTTTATATCCAGGGAATCGCAGAACATGAATTGCATTCAGCTCGAATAGGCAGGATTCTTTTTCATGACTTTATAAAACTTATTACAACAACCAATGGTGCTGCAGTGATTCCCATTGTAATACCCAATGGTGAAGAGGTAAATATGTCAGGTATGGGAGTTTTGAAGGATTATAAATTGATAGGAAGATTTGACAGTGACGAAACAGTTGCTTATAGGTGGTGTGATGGTAGGGTCAAAGGTGGTGTGATAGAAACCATAGGGCCCGGTTGCAGTCCACCTTTTATATATAGGAGTTTTAAACGAAAAATAGAAATGGAAAAGATAGAAGACGGTGTTGTTTATCTGAAATATAAAATGGGTGTCTCAGGAGCCATTGAGGAATACACTTTAGATGGCAAGTTAGCGGATGACGACACCATAAAGAATTTTGAAAAGCAAATGGAAGAAAACATGAAAGCCCAATGCGAGGAAATAATAAGAAAGTTACAAAAAGAATACAAAGTAGACTTAATCGGTGCGGGGGATTATTTGAGCAAGTATCATCCTAAATTATATGAAAAGGTTTCGAAAGATTTTGACAACTTTTTTCAAAATAATTTGGTAATAGATGTAGATATAAGTATAAAAGTGAGAAGAATAGGCAAGATTCTATAGGGAACGGAGTCCAGAGAACAGA
>CAZQHS010000019.1:0-5691 GCA_964593485.1 uncultured Clostridiaceae bacterium | reverse complement strand
ATAAAAGTGAGAAGAATAGGCAAGATTCTATAGGGAACGGAGTCCAGAGAACAGAGAACAGATGTCCAGGGTAGGGGCAGACGACTCTGTCTGCCCTTGTAGGGAGGAGGAAAAATGAAATACAAACTGATAGCCTTTATCTTAATAACCTTGTTTCTATACGGATTCTTCATGAATACTTACATTAATACTGACAGCGATTTTGCCGGCATCAAGAACAAGATTGTCCGTTTACATATAATCGCCAACAGCGACTCCCTAAAGGACCAGGAGATTAAGCTGAGGGTCAGAGATGCTGTTTTGGAGAAAATGAAACCTGCCTTCAAAGACTTAACGGATACGGAAAAGGCAAAGGAAATTATAACGGATAACATGGAAACGATAAAGGCAACGGTTCAAGAGGAATTGACCAAAATGGGGAAAAACTTCCCCGTAGAAGTGGAACTTTCCAAATGCGATTTTCCCACTAAGAAATACGGAGACTTCACGTTCCCCGAGGGGGAATACCAGGCACTGAACATAAAAATCGGCAATGGTCAGGGAAAGAATTGGTGGTGTGTAATGTTTCCTCCCTTATGCTTTGTGGATTTAGCTCAAGAGGCAAATCTCGGGGAAGAGGAGTTCCGGGAGGTTTTGTCAAAAGAGGAAATGGAGATGCTCAAAAACGGTACAAAAGTTCCCATTAAAATAAAGTTTAAAGTGGCGGAAATTTACAAGTCCTTAAATTCAAAAATTTCAAGATTAATTAGAAAAGAAACTGAAATTGCAAAGTAAGTGAATAAATAACCTCCTGCGGTAAAAAATAATTAGCAGGAGGTGCTTATTTTTTGAAAAAACAAAGATTCATTATAATTACAATACTTTTGTTGCTTCTATTTATTAGCTTATCCTTTTTCGGGTATTTTGAAAACGCTTACAAGGGCTTGGAGGCTCTCGTTTTGAAGTGGGGCTCCAGGGGCGACTATGTTTTTGTTGTACAGGATAAGCTAAAAAGATGGGGATTTTACAATGGTAACATCGACGGGGTTTACGGAACTAATACTATGAATGCTGTTACAAAGTTTCAACAAAAGCACGGTTTAAAAGCAGACGGTATAGTGGGTGACCAGACGGCAAAAGCACTTGGTATGAACCTGCCTACAGCCGGTGGCGGGGGTGGGGGCGGGGGAAGTTCCAGGGATGAAGAAGCATACACATTAGCCCAGTGTATACACGGCGAGGCCAGGGGAGAACCTTATATAGGCCAGGTTGCCGTAGGCGGCGTTATCATGAATAGGGTAAGGGACCCACAGTTTCCCAATTCCATAGCCGGTGTAATATTTCAGCCGGGAGCTTTTACCGCCGTAGATGACGGTCAAATGTTTCAACCCCCGGGAGAAACGGCCACAAAAGCCGCCCAGGATGCCTTGAACGGATGGGATCCGTCGGGAGGTGCCATATATTACTATAATCCGGAGAAAACTACAAACAAGTGGATATGGTCAAGACCTGTAATAAAAGTAATCGGCAAGCATCATTTTGCTAAGTAGAGGAGGTGTAGATTTGGATGAAAAAGATTTTAAAAGGATATTGAATATTTGGAGAGGAATAACAATTGTTCTAATTATCGCACTTGTGGGCGTAGGTATATACGCATATAATTTGATGAAAGATAAAAACCAGCTTGCTACACTTTTGCAAAACCAATATCAAAGGGCTTTTAGGGACTTGGTGGTGGACGTGGAAAACGTCAGAATACTTTTGGATAAAGCCGAAGTATCCGCATCACCCACTCAGTGCAATTCACTCATGACCCAGCTATGGCAAAACGGCAGTTCGGCAACGCAAAGCCTTGGTCAGATACCCATAAGTCTGGGCGTGTTAGGTAATACGGAAAAGTTCCTAAATCAACTTTCAGACTTTAGTTTCTCCATATCAAAAATAAATGCCGGAAACAAACTTATGAATGAGGACCAGAAAAAACAGTTGGGGCAGTTAGCGGATTATTCCACCAACCTTCTCAACGAACTTAGAACAATGCAGCAGGATATAAATGCAGACGGGATTAAGTTCGGTGAAATGTCAAAGAAAGGTCTTTTCCATATGAAAGATGCGGGAGAAAATCTTGGGGATACAAAATTTGGCGGCATTGAAAAACAATTTGCCGAGTATCCCACAATGATTTATGACGGGCCTTTTTCCGATAATGTCATAGAAGGAAAAGCAAAAGGTTTGGAAAAGGAAAAGGAAGTAGACCTGAAAAAAGCTGAGGAAAGAGTGAAAAGTTTTATCGGTGGGGATAAGGTAGGTAAAGTAACTGAAATCAGCTCCGGTAAAGGCTCAATAAATGTCTATGGGCTGGAAGTGTTGCCTCCTGATGGTGACAAAGCAAAAGCCGTTTTTATAGATGTTACTAAAAAAGGCGGGCATGTGCTTTGGATGTTGGACCCAAGGCCAGTTACGGAAAAAAAGCTGTCAGAAGAAGAAGCCACGGCTAAAGCAAAGGAATTTTTAAAAACTCAAGATTTTTGCGACTTGGAGGAGACTTTTTATTATAAAAATGATAATACCATTACGGTAAGCTATGTGGCATTGGAAGATGGGGGAGTTCTTGTTTACCCTGATCAAATGAAGGTAAAAGTAGCCTTGGATAACGGAGACATTGTGGGTTTTGATGCTCTTCAATACCTCAAATCCCATAGGCAAAGAGATATAGGTAATCCCGTGATATCCCAGGAAGAAGCAAAAGCTAAAGTAGCATCCAACTTGGAAATAAACAGGGTTAGGCTAACAGTAATACCTATGCCAGGCGACAAAGAGCAGTTATGTTATGAGTTCAGAGGGAAAAGTAAGGATAATGATTATTTTGTTTATATAAATGCGGAAAACGGCAACGAAGAAAATATACTACGTATTATAAAAGAAGAAAACGGTACATTGACCCAATAGGTGTGTAAGACCTCTACAAACCGGAACCACAGACTCATTAACAAAAATTACATGTGTAAGAACAATATTTTCGGGAGAAAATAAAGATACAGCCTAAGTCAAATAGGAGGTGCACGCCATGGCCAGCAGAAGAGGACTTATGTCAGAGGACTTAAAGGTTGAAATTGCGAGAGAACTTGGCGTAGACCAAATTGTAAATTCAGAAGGCTGGGGTGCAGTTTCATCAAGGGACTGCGGTAACATCGTTGCAAAAGCTATAGAAATTGCCAACAGGAATTATGGCAGCAGTTAAGACACTAACACCTTATCAACAGGAAAAAGGCGGGGAGACCCGCCTTTTTCCCATGCCAGCCTACAGACAATTAGCCTTGTAACTCAGCAATCGCGTCAAATACAATAATCTGCTATTATGGATAAGCTGTAGTGTGAACAGTAGCATTTTTAGCAATCACTTGACACTCTCACAGCAAGTCTATGTGTAAAATTTGCCCCCAAATGCTATAATAATAGAAAACAAATGGAAAAGGTGAAGATTATGGCAAAGTTAGTAAGGCTTAAGGGAAATACATATTATATTGATAGTGCCGCTAATATCGGCGTTATCGCAAACGATGAAGGCAAAGCCATTATTGTGGACACAGGAATAGATGACGATTCGGGAAGAAAAATATTGAGGCTTATTAGAGAAGAAGGCCTGACCCCCGCTGCAATTATAAACACTCATTTTCATGCAGACCATTGCGGCGGCAACAGTTTTATAATAAAAAGGGAAAACATTCCCGTCTACGCATCAGGTTTAGAAAAGGCTGCTATAGAGAATCCTATTTTGGAGCCTTATTATCTTTTCTCCGCGAATCCCCTTAAGGTAATGAAAAATAAATTCCTTATGGCAAAAAAAAGCAAAGTCGATTATGCGGTAGAAGAAGGAGCATTAGAAATAGAGGGGATTGGATTAAAAATCATACCCCTGCCGGGGCATTCCCCGGAGATGATTGGTGTTGGGACTTTGGATGATGTGATTTTTACGGCAGATGCATTTTTTTCTGAAAAGATATTGAATAAGTATGCCCTGGCCTATAACACGGATATAGGGAAAACCTTGGATTCTCTCGGACATCTAAAAACCTTGGAGTATGATTATTTTGTTCCCGCTCACGGGGATGTATTGGAAGAACCTTTTCCCACTATTGATACAAATATCAGGCAGATTTATGAAATAAAGGATAAAATAGAAGGGTTTTGCGACTCTCCAAAATCCAGAGAAGAAATTGTGGCCTATATATCGGATTTATATAGCATTAAACTAAACATTTCCCAGTATTATTTGACATCCTCCACTATATCCGCCTATCTATCCTATATGGTTGACGATGGGATATTAGGGGCGAAGGTTTCGGAAAACAATATAAAGTGGTCAAGAATTTAGTTATTGACATTGACATTTGTTTTTTTGCATTTTGTGATAAAACAAAGAAAGCTCTACATTACCGACTTTAAAAATAATTTAATGCCGTACTAATATTTCCCGATTTTTTATAAATTACTGTGGAGTACTGAAGTTGCATATTTTTTATTATTTGATTAGGTATAGTTCTAACGATGGAATTAATTAATGAAAGGAATGGTCCTATGGCAAAAGCGTTAGCACTGTCATCCGGGGGGTTGGACAGTATATTGGCAGCCAAATTAGTGGCAAATCAAGGTATAGAAGTAACGGGGATATGTTTCGCATCAGCTTTTTTCGGTAGCCGTAACGCCGAGAAGATGGCAGAGCAGATAGGAATACCCCTGATTGTAATAGATTTTACGAAAGAACATATGGAAATGACGAAGAACCCGAAACACGGCTATGGTAAAAACATGAACCCATGTATTGATTGCCATGCCATGATGCTTAATTATGCGGGAAAGTATATGGAAGAGCACGGCTATGATTTTTTAATCACAGGGGAAGTGCTGAATCAAAGGCCTATGTCACAAAACATTAAATCTTTGAATATTGTGAAAAAGGAGTCAGGATACGAAGACAAAATACTCAGACCTCTCAGTGCTTTGAAACTGCCTCCCACACAAATGGAACTGAGTGGGATTGTAGACAGGACAAGGCTTCTTGGCTTTTGTGGGAAAACTCGAAAGCCTCAAATAGAACTTGCCGGGGAAATGGGCATTGTCGAGTATCCTTCACCTGCAGGGGGATGTTTCTTGACGGAACCGAATTTTGGACGAAGGCTGAAGGATTTGTATGAACATAATAAAGAAGAAGCGGATGTAAATGATGTAAAACTATTAAATATAGGAAGGCATTTCAGACTGTCTGAAAATGCAAAGGCGGTAAGCACCAGAAACAAAGATGAATACGATAAGCTGAAAGATTATCTGACAGCGGATATGTGGGTATTTGATGCGGCAGAATACAAAGGTTCTACCGTTATTTTAAAGACATCTCCGGGGCATAGGCCTACAGAAGAAGAAATATATCTGACATCATCCATTACCGCAAGATACAGTAAAGGCAAAGATGAAGAGGAAATATGGGTAAAATATAAAAGGCACGGGGAAAGGGATTACAGTAATGTGAAGGTAAAACCGGCCAAAGACGAGGATATAAAGGAGTTTTTGCTATAAGGGGCTGCCGGGCACCGGGAGCCGGGCACTGGGCACTGGGCACTAGGTTCTGGGTTAGGGTATTCCTTTAGGGTCAGGATCCTTCGTACCTCAGGATGACAGCATCTGCCTCTTGCTTCTGGACTCTCGCCTCTCGCC
>CAZQHS010000018.1:1517-19758 GCA_964593485.1 uncultured Clostridiaceae bacterium | reverse complement strand
ATGTGTCATTTATTTCACCTCCTCAGGTTTTCTGAAGTTTTGTATAGGATAATAGGGAATCATAGTCTCTTCCAGCCATTTAAGCGATTCTATAGGTGTCTTACCCCAATTGGTGGGGCATGTAGATAAGACTTCTACGATTGAAAAACCTAAGCCTTTCATCTGTATTTCAAAAGCTTTCTTAATTGCTCTTTTTGCTTTCATAAGATTTGGTATATTGTGTACGGATACTCTTTCTACAAACACAGCCTTGGGTATGGTTGCTAACATTTCACATACCCTAAGAGGCATTCCTGCATGGTTTTCGTCCCTGCCCAAAGGTGCCGTTGTGGCTCTTTGGCCAACCATAGTAGTGGGTGCCATCTGTCCCCCGGTCATTCCGTAGATTGCATTATTTACAAATATTGTAGTAAACTTTTCGCCTCTCATAGCTGCATGAACGATTTCCGCGGTACCGATGGATGCCAAGTCTCCGTCACCTTGATAAGTAAATACTGCCGCTTCGGGATGTACTCTTTTTATACCTGTTGCACAAGACGGTGCTCTTCCATGGGAAGCCTCTTGCATATCACAGGAAAAATAATCATAAGCAAACACGGAACAGCCGACAGGGGCTACTCCCACTGCGATATCAATTAAATTCAGTTCTTCCAAAGCCTCCGCAACAAGTTTGTGTATTATACCATGGGTGCATCCGGGGCAATAGTGGGTAGGTTTGTCTGTTAATCCTTTTGACTTTTGATAAACAATGGCCATTATTTTGCACCCCCTAAAACTTTTTTGGCTTCTTCAACTATAGCCTTTGGTGTAGGCACTGCACCACCGGGTCTTCCATAGAAATATACAGGTTTTTTACCTTTTACAGATAGTTCAACATCTTCCACCATCTGCCCCATGCTCATTTCTACACTCATAAATGCCTTAACCGTCGGCATCTCGGCAGCCTTTAGATATGCTTCCTTGGGGAAAGGCCATAAGGTAATAGGTCTAATTAAACCTGCCTTAATACCTTCTTTTTCCAAAGACTTGATTGCATTTTTTACAATTCTTGCTACTGTTCCGTATGCCGCAAATACAATTTCGGCATCTTCCATATTATATTCTTCATATCTTAATTCGTTTTCTGCCATTACTTTATATTTGTCAAACAAATCATAGTTATGCTGTTCACACTCGTTAGGGTCGATAAATAGGGAGTTAACTACATTATGTTCTTTCCTGCCCTTGAGACCCGTTGTTGCCCAATCCTTATCCGGCAATTCCCTCTTTTTTACTTCTCTGAATTCGATGGGTTCCATCATCTGTCCCATCATACCATCACCAAGTATCATAACCGGGTTTCTGTATTGGTCGGCAATATCAAAAGCCTCCTGCACCAAATCCACAGCCTCTTGTATTGAATCCGGGGCTAATATAACCATTCTGTAATCTCCGTGGCCACCACCTTTTGTTGCCTGGAAATAATCCGATTGTGCAGGTTGGATGCTGCCAAGTCCGGGGCCTCCCCTCACTATATTAACAACTACACAAGGAAGCTCCGCTCCGGCACAATAGCTTATTCCTTCTTGCTTCAAACTTATACCGGGGCTTGATGATGATGTCATAACTCGTGCCCCTGCTCCTGCCGCACCGTAGACCATGTTTATGGCGGATACTTCCGATTCAGCCTGTAAGAAACATCCCCCTTCTTGGGGCAGTCTCAGTGACATATATTCAGGTATTTCGTTTTGCGGTGTTATGGGATAACCGAAGAAAAACCTGCAGCCTGCTTTTATAGCTGCTTCGGCTATGGCTTCATTCCCTTTCCATAGTTCTCTTGCCATTCACTTTCCCTCCTTTAAAATTACAATCTCTCAACTGTTATAACCGAATCCGGGCATATTCTTGCACAGGATGCACATGCAGTACATTTTTCCATTTCCAGTACCGTTGCCGGGTGATATCCCTTGATGTTTATTCTGTCTTTGTCCATGATAACAATGTTTACCGGACAAACAAGGGTACATAATTCACAGCCCTTGCACCTATCCTCGTCAAAAGTAACCTTTCCTGCCATTTATAACCCTCCTTCTATTTCCGTTTCCCAAGGCTTTCTCATATAAATTCTTATAGGAAAAATCTCGCCTTGTAAGCCCTTTGGCAATCTATCCATTAAACTAATATGCGTTACCACATATTTAATGGGTAAGCTAAGTTCCCGGGACACTTCCTCACATAATTCTTGTCCCTTTAAAATATCCTCAATGCTTGTTTCACCGCACAGATGGGTATTATTAACCAATGCGGTAATCTTCTGCCTTGAACTCAATTCTATTGATCTTATATATCTTATGGCATTTTCTTTTGTATTGGTTAGTGGACGATTTGCATTCAACACAAAAAATATATCACATTCAGCCGGATCGATATGATTATAGAATCGCCCTAAAACCGTGGCACCCGCTTTATCTCCGCCTACGTCTATAACAGCCTCATAACTTTTATCCTGAAGCAGCGTATATATTTCCGGTGACAAAGCCGGCAGATCCCCTGCAAAGCTTTTTATAGTTGATGCCACAACTTTGATTCCTTTTTCTAAAAACATGGGTTCTATTTCCCTTGACCTAAAATAAGGGTTTACTATATCCAAATCGGCAATAGCGGTCTTATAGCCTTCCTTGGCTAATTTCAAAGTATAATTTACTGCAAATTCCGTCTTCCCGCTGCCGTAATGTCCTGTAATAATTCTGACTCTCTTGTCTTTTTGCATACCATCATCCCTATTATTTATAATCTTTGGCCTCTTCTTCTCCTCTTAAAACCCTAAGCCCACCTTGAGCCAAGGCTATCATTTCATCTTCACCCGGGTATATGAAAACCTTGGATATGAATTCCACTTTTTCCTTTATCCAACCGGTAAAAAGCTTATCGTATGCCAGCCCTCCGGTTAAGCATATGGCATCTACTTTGCCTCCCAAAGCAGCCGCACAGCTTCCAACTGCTTTGGCCACTTGATATGCCATGGCATAGTATATGAGTTCAGCTTTTTTGTCGCCTTCACTTATTCTTTTTGTTATTTCTCTTCCATCATTGGTGTTTAGATGTGCAACAAGCCCGCCGTTGCCTACTACTTTTTTCTTCATTTCCCCTTGAGTATACTTCCCGGAAAAGCACATATTCATAAGACTTCCAATAGGTAGTGTACCCGCTCTTTCAGGAGACATAGGTCCCTCTCCGTCTAAAGCATTGTTTACTTCAACAACCCTTCCTTTTTTATGTGCACCCACGGAAATTCCCCCACCTAAATGAGCAATTATTAAGTTTATCTCGCTATATTCTTTATTTAAGTCTCCGGCAGCCCTTTTCGCCACGGCTTTTTGATTCAAGGCGTGAAATAAGCTAATGCGGGGAATTTCAGGCAATCCGGTTATCCTCGCTACATCATCCAATTCATCTACCACCACCGGATCCACTATAAATGCTCTGATATTTAATTGAGATGCTATTTCATGGGCTAAGATTCCGCCCAGATTTGAAGCGTGCTGTCCCATAACTCCCACAGTCAAATCCCTAATCATGTTTTTGCTGACCCTATATGTCCCGCCCTCCAGCGGTTTTAAAAGCCCACCTCTGCCGATAACTGCATTCAGCTTTGTAATATTTATTCCTTTTGCATTTAAAGTGTCCAATATTACGTTTTTTCTGAATTCATATTGATCAATTATTGTAGGATATGGAGATAATTCTTCATTTGAATGTCTCAAAGTCTCTTCGAATACCGGTTTTTCATTATCATATATAGCAATTTTTGTTGACGTGGACCCAGGATTAATGATTAATAGCCTGTAAATATCTTGCATTTATTTCACTCCTTCTAACTTCAAGCCTATCAAGAGTTTGCCATCAGTGCCCCTATGGATATGGAATTTAGTTTTGCAATGTCACTGTCCGCTCTTGATGTGACAATAATGGGAACTTTGGCACCAACCACTATTCCCGAGCTCCTGCCATGAGCAAAATAGACAATGGCCTTATATAATATATTTCCTGATTCAATGGTAGGCACTACCAAAATATCCGCATTCCCCGCCACGGGATGCACTATTCCTTTGTGCTTTGCGGCTTCTATTGATACTGCATTATCAAATGCAAAAGGTCCTCCCAGTATGCAACCTTTGATTTCCCCGGATTCATTCATTTTAACCAAAGCGTCCGCATCCAAAGTAGCCTGCATTTTTGGATTGACTTTCTCCACAGCGGCAAGAACTGCTACTTTGGGATTGGAATTCCCCAAAGCATGTGCCATTTTTACTACATTTTCTATGATAAGTTTTTTCTGTTTTAAATCCGGTGCTATGTTCATTCCCGCATCGGTTATATAAAATAGTTTATTGAATCCGTTTACTTCAAATACCGCCACATGAGATAATATACTGCCCGTCCTAAGACCGGCACTTTCAGCAAGGGCAGCCCGCAAAATAACCGAAGTGTCGACTATACCTTTCATAAGTATATGAGCTCTGCCTTCAGAAACTAAAGAAACTGCTTTTTCGCATGCCTTTGTTTTGTCCTTTTCGTCAATTATTTCGTAATCACTTAAGTCTATGTCCGTGTATAATGCCTCTTCCTCGATTTCTTTTTTATCACCCACGAATATGGCTTTTGCAATGCCTAAGTCCGCCGCCGCTTTGATTGCACTGAGCACATCCCTGTCCTGTGCCACTGCTACGGCAATCACCTTGGTACCCTTGGCCTTAGCCGCCTTTGTAATCTCATCGAAACTTTTTATCAATAAAAATCACCACTTTTTGAAATATTATTTAAACACAATTGTCAAATATTATCTTAATATTAGTAACATGCAATTTTTGTGCCACCATTACAAAAGTACAGTATATAGCCATCTAAATAAAAAAGACAGCCCTCACTTAAATTAAGAACTGTCTTTTTGCAAAATGCTGCATGCAATATTTTGCAATATTTCAATGCTAAGGCTACTCTCTTTATCAAATCCCATACTTCTCGATTTTATAGTATAAGTTTCTTAATGAGATGCCTAAAACTTTAGCGGTTTTCGTTTTATTGTTATTGTGCTCTTTTAACACTTGAATAATATAAGTTTTTTCCAAACTCCGGGTCAGCTCTTCCAATGTCATGGATTCCAAATCGTACAAGTCGCCATCTATGGGAAGTTTGTCGCTTTGTTCTCTAAAGCTGAATTTGGGCATATGCTTTTTTTCTATGATTTTCTCGTTGATCCTCATGCTGATTATGGCTCTGCCAATAATATTTTCCAATTCACGAACATTGCCGGGCCAATCATATTCAATAAGAGCCTTAATTGCATCGTCTTTTATCCCTTCGATATTCCTTCCGTACTCTTGATTGAATTTTTTAATGAATAATCTTGCAAGTAACTCAATATCCCCTTTTCTATCCCGTAGCGAGGGTATTTTTATTGGGAACATATTAATCCTATAGTATAAATCTTTTCTGAATTTGCCTTGTTTAACCGATTCTTCTATATTTGCATTGGTCGCGGCTATTATGCGAACATCAATATTTATAGACTTTGTGCCCCCCACCCTTACCACTTCTTTTTCCTGTAAAACTCTAAGCAGCTTCGCCTGGGTTTCAACGCTTATTTCCGATATTTCGTCTAAAAAAATAGTCCCTCTGTTTGCTTCTTCAAAAAGTCCCTTTTTACCGCCTTTTTTTGCCCCGGTAAAAGCACCCTCTTCATAGCCGAATAATTCCGATTCCAATATGGACTGGGCAATAGCAGCACAGTTCACCCTGACAAATTGATTGTACTTCCTGTCACTGGCGTTATGAATGGCATGGGCAAAGATTTCCTTGCCTGTCCCGCTTTCCCCCACCAAAAACACCGTTGCCGGAGTGAAGGCAGCTTTTTTTGCTTTTTCTATGGCATCGACTATACTATCTTCATTACCGGCTATATCATCAAAGGTATATTTTGCTTCCAACTTTCTTATGATTTGCTTTGCCTGCTTCAGCTCTTCCGAAAGTTTATTCATTTCCGTAATATCATGAAGCACGCCCACGCTACCTTTTAGTTCTCCGTCAACTATTATAGGTGCCGCATTGACCAAAACTTCTTTTTTATTTGGCCCTACTTTTAAAAGACTGCCCTTAACAGGCTTTTTAGTGGCCAAAACCTGCATATGAACAGACTCTCCCTCTGCTATATCCACTGTCGCCGGTTTCCCTATAATATCTTTTTCAGAAAGACCTGTGATTTTTGTATAGGCGGGATTAATCATTATCCCCAAACCCTCTTTATTGACAACGGAAATAGCATCCTGGGTAGCATAAAAAACTGCCCCAAGCATACTTTTGACTTCTTTTAGATTTGTAAGCTCTTTCGTTATTTTAATGGTATTATTCTTATCCTTGTGCATAAGATTCACCTATTCACCTTATTGTGCCATCTTTTTTATTGTAATTTTTATTTCATTTGGTAATATTTCTCTGAGCTCCACCTTATCGGGAATAATATATTGAATAGGAAGATTATGTGTTCCCTCTCCCAAATCTTTTAAATCAATGTAAAAAGCATTGCTGATATCCCAAGCGTCAACCAAACTTTCCGGACCTCTGACGGTAGCCTTTATATATATCTGTAGCATTTCTATTTCGATACCCTCGGTCAAATTCTTGATACCCACCTTATTTGTCTCAACTGTTTTATCTATTATTTTTTCAATGTTTGCGGTTAAAATTATTTCTTCTTTTTTATTAATCAACTCGACTCCATCTGGAAGTATCAATACAACTTTCTCTTCTATGTTCGCCTTGGCATCCAAATACTCTATTTTCGACGTTGTAATGTGAGTCAAACCGTCTAAAATCTCCTTTTTCCCCACAACATTAACTGCCTTGGGGTTAATTGTTACATTATTCAATACAAACCCACCCGCAGGAACTATTTGATAATTTGCATCAATAGCAACTGATTTTGTATTCTCTATAGGTATCATTACTTCAACCTGTCCCGGGCTGATCTCCAAACCTTCAATTACATTATCTTGTTTATCCAATATCATAACTTCGACACTTTCATTAATTCCCACACTTCGGTTACTGATATCAAGCCGGACTTCGGCCTTTTTTATCAATCCTAATATTGTCTCCGCACCTTTTATAGTTATCTCCCCCGGGTTGATAATCGGTGTCATCATTGACATGCCCGGTGCTGTGTTCCCTTCTATTTTTAAAGAAATGGGAATCACTCCGGTTACAATATTATCAATATTCAAAGTAACCTTATTGGGAGATATCCAAGTCACATCAACCCCGGCGGGAATTCCGCCCAACTCTATAGGCAGTTCCGTTTGACCCTTAGAACCTACACCTTTTAAGTCAACAGTTGCCGTAACAGTGGTTTTATTCAAACCATCCAAATAATTCTTGTTTCCTTTTAGTTTTATTAAAACACTGAATGACTCATCATCCAAAAGCACAAGACCATTTTTTAGCAATGAATCAACATTAGACAATCTAACAGGCAAGTTTAAATCTTTGGGAATTACCGGATTTTGATCCGTGATTACATAAAGCCAAAGAAAAATAGCCAATAGGACTGATAAAGAGATAACGGTAATCTTCTTATCAAACAGATCATTCACTCTTCCCACCCCATTTCGGCAATATTATCTGCTCTTTACTGATATATTCGTTTTTTAAGATTTCCTTTAATGACTTCGGATCTAAATATCTTGATAATTTGCCTTCCCTTGCAAAAGAAATAATGCCCGTTTCTTCCGATACAACTATGACAAGACTATCGGATATTTCCGTCAGCCCCAAGGCGGCTCTATGCCTTGTTCCAAGTTGCTTGCTAAGGTTCTGGTTGTCGGTTAGCGGTAAAAAACACCCTGCGGCTACGATTCTATCCTTGCGTATTATCGCTGCTCCATCATGCAAAGGAGTGTTAGGTGTAAAAATAGTGACAAACAAACCGGCTGATACGGCTGAATCAATCCTTACTCCTGTTTCAATAAATTCACTGAGCCCTGTTTTTTGTTCCAATACGATAATCGCACCGATTTTGTTTTTGGACAGCTCTGATACAGCTAAACTTATTTCGTTTAGCATACTCTCGATCTCATGTTTTTGCAGCTCATTTTTGGGAAAAAACTTTCCCCTGCCGATGTGCTCCAAAGCCCGTCTGAGCTCCGGCTGAAAAATAATCAGTATAGCTATCGCTCCGACTGTCATAGCGTTTTTAAGCAGCCAATACATTGTATGGAGCTGCATTATGTCGCTTAATTTTGTAATGATAATTAAAATTATAATACCTTTAATTAATTGTTCTGCCCTTGTCTCTTTTATGAGCATCATAAGCTTATAAATAATAAATGCTATAATACCGATATCCAAATATGTGCTCCACTGTTTTAAGAAGGGCAATAATTCTTTAAACTCATTCATAAGCCTCACCCCATTCATCATGCAATATATTTCATATTAATTATACACCAAAAAGTGTGAAAAGTAACAGGAATTTAGAAAATATTTTTCCTGTAAAAGCAGATTAATCGTTATTGTCACTCTGGGGCTTGCCGAAGAGTCTTAAGATCCTTCACTTTGTTCAGGATGACACCAAAACCGTGTGAACTGTAACGGAAAAAGGTGGAAAGTGGAAAGCAGAAGGTGGAAGGTGGAAAATGAAGGTTAAGGGCAGACGACTCTGTCTGCCCGTGTTATGGCAACCCGTGCCACCCTGATATTGTCATCCTGAGGTACGAAGGATCCTGCCCCCAAAGGAATACCCTAACCCAGAGCCTGGTGCCCAGTGGCCAGGAGCCGCAAATACAACTATTCCAATGTTGCCTGCAGCAACAACGGTAGATTGTCGTTATAAATCTTCGGAAACTGGGATATGGGCAAAGGATTAACTCCCAGCCCTACTTCCACTGTATACCCCGGTCTGCCAAAGTCTTGTATGAACCAATCCTTATAACCTGCGAACGATGCAATTCCAACTAATTCTTCAAGTGTGTATCCGCTAACCCTTGCCAATACTCTACCAATAGGCAAGGACTCCGGCGGTGCCAAATTCATAAAATCCCAATATATAACTTCTCCTTGGCTATGATAAGCTAACACCAAACGCGGATTTATACTTACAGTCAAATTCCTCACTGCCCTGGTTTCCGGTTCTGAAAAAGGCCTGGGTCCCGAGTATCGCGTGGGTCCTGGTCCCGTTATCCCCATCTCTATCTCGGCCTGTTTGGATAAATCCCAAGCCGCATTATAATTATGGTTCAAATCCACGCCCCGGATATTAGCCTGCCACACTTGGGAAAAAGGCTTACCTGTTTTATTCCATTGCAGCAATTGGTTATAGAAAGGATTACTCCTTTGCAGACCGTTTAATACCAAGTCAACCCCATCGGGATTTACCATGGGCATTATATAAATAGTACTTCTTTCTAATATATCTTTTATATTGTATCCTCGAAGTAGTCGGCCTTCCGAGTATGCTGCGGCAATATCTTCAGTGAACTTCATTAAAAGAGGTGATGTAATCCATTCAAGAGAATGATGAGCTGCGTTATAAAAGACTTTGTTGGAACCTGTTCCAATCCTCATATAATATAATCTTTTCCCCAATACACTGTTACCGGCGGACTCAACCCCTATAAAGGGAAATACGGTCTTTAGCCCGAATATGTCTCTTTCCATTATTTCATAAGTATAATCAATTCTTGTGTCCACTACACCGGTACCATAAGGTACAATTATCTTTCTGCCTACTTTTAAAGATAGGGGGTCTATTCCGGGATTTGCCGTAAGTATCCTATTTACATTGGTGCCATACCTTTGGGCTATTGCAAATAAAGTATCCCCGGGCATGATCGTATAAATTGCATACCCTCTCAGAAACGGCAGCATGGCGTTAAATGTTACGGGTCCCACTACCCCATCCGCAACAAGACCGAAGCCTCTTTGAAAACTCCGTACCGCACTTGCCGTCATAACACCGTAGATACCGTCAATATTACCGAAATAATAGCCGATTTTCATCAGCATTGACTGTATCTCCATCACATCTGTACCGATAGAACCGATTCTCAGTGTTCTCAATCAATCACCACCAATAAAAAATAATATAGACCATACCACATAAGAGATGCAACTCTGCACTAACTTTTTTCAAATAAAAAAACAAAAAAATGTTGCATAATATACTATTATTATTTTATGCAACACATTATGTTTCGTGAATTATGTTTCATTTTATATCTTTTAATTCTTACCGTATTTCACTCAGCTTGGAATATTGCTTAAGATAATTGATCCTCATGGCAAGACATTCAAAAAACTTTATAGGTTTTACTATTCCAAATAAGGATGCACCTATAATAGCCTTGCAGTTTTTTTGTGTTATCATACTAACTGCCTCAGCATCCTCCTTGGTTTTGCCACAGCATAAAGCACCCCGGCCTCTTATCAAAACCCCGGATGTCCTTTTTAATGCTTTGGTTATCGCTGAAGGATTGCTATCTACTTTATATATAACGTAGCCCACTATCTGTGCAAAATCGTCTAACAAAGGTTTTAATTTAACATTATAGCTGCTGACGGCTTTTATTTCCGGAGTGTTTTTAAAAATTATATAATTGATTTCATTGTATCTGTTATAAATCTCATTAAAAACAGATGCTTCCCATGTTAAATTTTTATCTGTTTTTTTATAATGTATCCCATCATTCACATTTTCACTATACATGATAAACCCGTTTTCCGTTCTTTTACTAAAAGGATATTCCCAAAGAATTTCTTCACCTGTTTCCAACTTATCACTGTGAATAGATAACGCATAATCACTCATTTCATATGCATCGTAGCTGTCTTTCCCGCTGAGTTTTAAATACCGATTAATAACATGCTTTTCACATATCTTTTCCAATTCGGAGGCTACCTCAAAAGCTTCCTTATCATCTATGCCAAAACAAAGGGCACCATGGTTTTTCATTATAAGGGCTTTGCTTTTCGAACGTGCCAATGCTGCCCCAACATTTTTTCTCAGGGCTTTAGTACCTGGCAAAGCGTAATCAGCACAAACTATTTTATCCCCAAAATAAAATTTGTCTATAGGGTCTTCTAATTCTATGGAATCTATGTCGGCTGCACTCACCACGGAAGCATTTTCCTGATGGGTATGAATTATAAAGTTTGCATCCGGATATCTGCCATATACTTCGGCGTGAATACCCTTTTCCGAAGAAGGAGTTATATTACTGATATAACTGCAATCGTTTATATTCACAGTAACAATTTCTTCAGGCATAAGAGAGAGATAGTTCCTCCCACTGGGGGTTATTGCAAAACGCTCACTATCAATTCGGCAACTGATATTACCCCAGGTTCTCACTATCAAACCCGTTTCCGACAGTTTATGTCCTGCTTTAATTATTAAATTTTTCGCCTCAACAATATCCATTAGGACCTCCTGAAAGGGAAAAGTGGAAAGCTAATAGCGGAAAGTGGAAAGCTAAAAGCTAAAAGCTGAAGGTTGGAAAGTTGAAAGTTAAAAGCTAAAAGTACTACTTAAGCTCGTTTGTCATAACTTTTATTATCGCCTCATTAGTTTCCAACATGCCCGGATTACATATATATCCCAAGTTTTTTATAACATTTTTAAAATCAGAAGCCAATATACCATCGGTAATGTTAATTACACCACCTGCCATGGAGAGCAAAGCGGATTGAACAGCCCATCCTGCAGATAGGGCTAATTTATAGGAACAGCCTTCTTTTCCCCCATCACAAACAATTCCTGCTATGCTGCCAACCATGTTGATTATGGCACCAAGCATTTCCTTAATGCCGCCATCCATTAAATAAACCACACCTACGCTGGAACCGATACCTGCAGCCACACCACAACCGCACATGGCTGATAAGGTGCCTGTATATGACTTTATATAAAAAGTAATCAGATTGCTAAGTGCTAATGCCCTTATAAGTTTCTCATCAGATGAACCTAATTTTTGAGCCACGGCATAATTTGTAAGAAACACCGTAATTCCGTGGTTGCCGCTCCCGGCACTACTCATGGCGGGCAATTTGCTGCCTGCCATTCTTGCCTCAGCAGCAGCCGCACAAAGAAGCTGAGCCCTGTACATAACACCATCACTCATAAGCCCGTCTTCAACTAATTTTTCAAACTTCTTTGCCACTCCTTCTCCCATGGCAAGTCCCTCTTCAGCTAATGCCAAATTCATATTGACACCCTTATCCATTAAAGTTAAGTCTTCCAAAGGAACTGTTTGGGAAAAATCTAAAAAGTCTTCCAAATCGTAATTTTGAATTTCTGAAGTTGCACCACCCGTAACCAAATCGCCGGAATCGCATTTTATACTGTTACATCCCATCTCGGGAATCATGGCATTTAGATGCTTATCCTTAGTCACAACGCAAACGGAACCTTTTGATGTATGGAGCTGGGTTTTAATATATAATTTTGCACAACCCTCTTCCACAGTAACCTTTACTTTGCCTTCCTCAACTAATTTCTTTGCCTTACTTAGCTCATCCTCACTTATGCTATCAATTACCTGTAAACCTTTCTCCGGATTACCCGAAAACAATCCCAAAGCACCGGCTATATCCAGGCCTCTTTCCTTGATACCCGGTATACCAACCTTCATGCCGTTTTTATAAAGTCCGCCATCCACAGAGATTGTTAGTTTTTCTACTTCTCCGCCCAAGTTCTTCCTGGCCATGGCCGTCGAATAAGCTACGGCTACGGGTTCAGTACAGCCCGTTGCAGGTACTACTTCCTTGTTAAGTATGCTTAATAAAATTTCGTTTCTACACCCCAAATAAACCATCCCCTTTATTTTTATATTATATATTTAAGTTTATATTATTGGCTAAAAGTGGAAAGTGGAAAGTGGAAAGCCATGATCCCATACAAAAACAACTGCTTGACAACTGCTTGGCTATTGTTCAATAACCCTAAGCACCCATCCCTAATACCAGAGTCAAGAGGCGAGAGGCTAGCAGCCCATATCCTAACACCTAACACCTAAAAGAATATATGCAAAACAAATTGATCTATCAAAACTAAAGCACCCAAGGCAAAAACATAATATGAAAAATATCTTATCTTGCCTCTCTTTAAAATATCTATCATATATTTTATGGATATGTAACCGAATATAGCTGAAAATATAAAGCCTACCCCTAAATTCAAAGAATCCATATTATCAACGCCAATTTCCAAAACATCCTTCAAATCGAATACGGCTGCACCTAAAATTGCAGGAATTGACAATAAAAACGAAAACTTAGCTGCAAAATCCCTATCCATATTACGAAACAGTGCTCCTGATATGGTAAGTCCCGACCTCGATACAGCGGGAAATATAGCAATGCTTTGCAATACCCCTACAACGACAGCATCCAAAACATTAGTTTCATCTATATCTTTATACCCATACCTAATGCTATCCGCAAAAAGCAATACCATCCCTGTTATAAGGAACCCAAAACCTATTGTACTTCCGCTAACGAATATGCTTTCAAAAAAATCTTTGAAAACTATGCCTACAATTCCCGCCGGTATTGTACCTATGATTAATAAAAATGTCAGTTTTTGAATAGGCTTTTTTAATAATGCAACAATATCACGCCAAAACACTGCAAATACTGCAACCAAGGTACCTAAGTGTACAACTATACCAAAGGTTAAACTTGGCTCGGCTACCCTGAATATTTTTTGTAAAAGAACTAAGTGCCCTGAACTGCTGACGGGTAAAAACTCCGTTATCCCCTGAATTATTCCTAAAATAATAGCTTGAAATATTGTCATATAAGCTTCTCCTTTAAATGTTTCTTTTTATATTATAACTTATAACTCGGCTTTTGTTTATATGAATGAATTGTTTTTAAATATTCAGAATATCTTTAGTGCTTTCTTTAATGGATTTATGGAAAACTGAACAGTAAGGCCTATAATAATACCGGTTATGACACCTGAAATCAGTAACACAGGCAAGTAATAAAACAATCTTATATTGTTTATAACAAAACTCGCCACGGATATTTGGCCTATATTGTGGAATATAGCACCCACCACGCTTATAGCGGGTATGCTAAAAGTATCTTTGTGTCTTAGATACATATAGGACATTATTGCTGCACTCAATAGCCCACCGGCAAGGCTATAAAAAAAGCTTGATATCCCCCCCGCAAATGCAGAGCCCAAAAAGGTTCTGAGGAAAACCACTAATATAGTTTCTTTAAATCCAAATACTATTATAGTAAAAAGGCTGATAACATTAGCAAGACCCAGCTTCACTCCGGGAACCGGCACCGGCACCGGAATTCCTCTCTCAATAACATTTAGAATTAGAGCTTGAGATATCAAAATGCTTAAAAGCACCATTTTCTTAGTTTTTGCCATGGATTCACTCCTAAAAAGAAACATTATCGACGTCGGGTTTGGCACTGCCCTCTACATAAATTTGCACTTTATTGGGAAGGCATACGATACTTTGCCCTACTTTATTGATGAGCCCTGTTTTTACGCAAATCCTATCTGGGCATACCACGTCACTTACAAAAGCACCATCTTTGCTAACATTTATGTCTATAAACTTCCCTTTATTCAAATCAATATGAATATGCCTGTCTTCATTTATATCCTTCATGTAAATCTTTTCATATTGACTGCCTTCCACATAAATAACAATAGCCTTATCATCCTTATCTTTATAAATACTCTTAATTGCAAAATATGATATAGCTGCCAATAGAACAAATACCAGGATTATTATATCCCCTTTTTTTAACTTCATAAACACTCACCCGTTTTTAATATTTCTATAAAAACTTTTTCTTTCCTGCATACAAGATATCCAATCGGCTCATATTCCTACGTTAAATGTCACTCTGAGGCTTGCCGACGAGTCTTAAGCTCCTTAATTTCATTCAGATTGAAAACAAAGCCGTATGAACTATAACGCTTTTACTTTCCTGCTTACAAAGTATTCTTCTTCTTAGTTTACATTTTTCCTCCCAATATATCTACATAACATTAAAAAATCCTTTTATTTCATAGAGATATTTGCTTCCGATTTTGAATATATTAAACAAAGGGCAGAGATGTATATAAAGGTGACTAAAATTTGTGACATTTTGGATATCCGGTACTCTGCCCTTTTTGATTTGTTATAAAACCATGCTAATTGTGTAATATAAATTTATATGCTAAAATTTTACGGAGAACGAAGTTTGCTAAGAATTTTGGAGGCTGAAATGAAAAAGAAAGTTAAAAAACTCCTTATTTTTATTCTTATAAATACATTTTTCATTCTAATCTTATCAGGTTGTAAGCCCAATGCCCAAAAGCCTTTTGCCAGGTCTAATTTTTTACTGGGCACTACCGTTGACATCATGCTATATGACAGCAAAGACTCTAAAGCCATTGATGAGGCCTTTGACAGGATAAGAGAGATAGAAAATAAGATGACTATAAATACTGAGGGATCCAGTGAAATCATTCAGTTAAATGAATCCTCCGGCATAAATGATGTGACCGTGAGCCCTGACACCTTTTTTGTTTTGGAAAAAGGATTGTATTATTCCCAATTGACCCAAGGTAAATTTGATATAACCGTTGGCCCTATAGTAAAACTTTGGAATATCGGCACGGAAAAAGCTGCCGTTCCCCAACCTGGTGAACTAAAAAAGGCTGTGAAATTAGTAGATTACAAGAAGCTTCATCTAAATAAGAGCGAAAATAAAGTTAGTCTTGATACTTTTGGTATGAAAGTAGATTTGGGAGCCATTGCCAAAGGTTATGCTGCCGATGAGGTGGGCGAAGTACTGAAAAATCATGGCATCAAGAGTGCAATCATTAACTTGGGTGGAAATATTTTGACAATTGGTGGAAATCCAAGGGGCGAGCCGTTTAAAATAGGTGTTCAAAACCCTTTTAATCATAGAGGCGATTATATGGGTATTCTTAGCGTTAGAGATAAAACCATTGTAACATCAGGGATTTATGAAAAAAACTTCGAATCCGAGGGCGTACTTTATCATCACATTTTGGATACTGAAACGGGATATCCTATGGATAACAACTTAGCAGGTGTATCTATAATAACTGACAAATCCATAGACGGTGACGGTTTGTCAACTTCAGCTTTTTTACTTGGTTTGGAGAAAGGTATGGAATTGATAAATTCAACACCTGGAGCGGAAGCTATTTTTATTACAAAGGATAAAAAAGTATACCCCACTGAAGGTGCAAGAGAAATCTTTGCCCTAACAAATGAAGAATTCCAGCTTATTAAATAATTTTATTTCATATATTTTAACCTTTTGGTTTAAATATCAAAGAAGCCATAAAACCAAAGATTATTGCAGATGATATGCCAGAGCTTGTAAGCTCAAAGATTCCTGTCAAAATACCAATCGGACCGTTTGTTTCCAACTCCATAAATGCACCTTTCAAAAGTGAATTGCCAAAACTGCTTATGGGAACGGTTGCCCCCGCACCGGCAAACTTTATTAACGGTTCATAAAGCCCCAAACCGCCAAGTACAGCCCCGGCCACTACAAGGGTACTCATTGTGTGTGCCGGTGTCAATGCAAAAACATCCATCATGATTTGACCGATAACACATATTAAACCGCCTACGACAAAAGCCCATAAAACTTTATCCAATTTTTTCTCCCCTAACGTAAATTTTAATCATATAATTCCATCGCTCCTTACATTTCAATACCTACACCATGTGCTATTCCGGGTATGGATTCTTTTTGCTGATAAGACAAAGGCGAATGAAGGGCACCTGTTGCGACAACAAGAATTTTCTTTATTTCACCTCTTTTCATTCTATTTAGTAAATGACCATAAGTAATAATGGCGGAACATGCACAGCCGCTTCCCCCGGCCTGTGCCTTAGGATTATCTCCATATATAAGGATGCCACAGTCGATAAACTTGTCATTCGGCATTTCCAATCCCTGTTCTTTCAAGATATCTTTACATACTTTATGACCGACTCTGCCTAAGTCACCGGTTGCGATAATGTCATAATAATTCGGCCCTATACTCAAATCCTTAAAGTGTGTTGCTATAGTGTCCGCCGCCGCAGGTGCCATAGCTGAACCCATATTGAAAGGATCGCTGACACCCATGTCTACTATTTTTCCTATTGTTATTGAGGCAACCTTAGGCCCTTGCCCACTCTTTGTAAGCACACACGCACCTGCTCCTGTAACTGTCCATTGTGCTGTCGGCGGTTTTTGTGAACCGTATTCCGTTGGATATCTAAACTGCTTTTCCGCTGAAGCATTATGGCTGGATGTACCCACAAGTACATAAGGGATATCATTGCCTTCCATTATTAAAGATGCCAAAGTTATAGTTCCCATTGAGCTGGAGCAAGCACCGTATATGCCCATATAAGGTGTGCCTACAGTTCTGGCTGCAAAACTGCTGGTTATAACTTGATTCATTAAGTCCCCGGCTACAAACAATCCCACTTCTTCTTTTTGGATTCCGGCTTTTTCTATAGCCTTAAGTGCCGCTTCTTCCATCATTATTTTATCGGCTTTCTCAAAGCTGTCCTGATTCAACCATATGTCATCATGTAAAATATCTATATCCCCAGCGAAAGGTCCTTTTCCTTCGAAAGGCCCTGCCACCGTGGCTGATGATAATATTCTTATATTTGAATTAAGTGTAAAACTCTGCCCTCCTTTGTACAATTTACAACCCTCCAAAAAAATTAAATATAAGCTTTATTATAGAAACAATAAAAGCTGAAAAAACTCCAAATACTATGACGGGTCCACTTAGTTTGAACATATTGCCGCCCACGCCCAAAACATAACCTTCACTTCTATGTTCTATTGCAGAAGAAGCCATGGTATTGGCAAATCCTGTTATGGGAACGGCTGTCCCGGCTCCTGCCCATTGGCCTATACAATCGTATACTCCAAATCCCGTTAATAAAACTGAAATAATAATCAATGTAGCCGATGTAGGGCTCCCCGCAGTCTCTTCTGTAAACCCGAATTGTTTTATATATACAGTCTGAATTAATTGTCCCAAACCGCAAATGCCCCCTCCCACTATAAAGGCTTTTATGCAATTTTTAAAAACAGGCCTTTTGGGTTCTCTTTTCTTTGAAAAATCTTTATACTTTTTCTGTTCCGGTGTTAGCTTTTTTTTAGCCACTGATTCACACCCTTTTATTATTTTCTAAAA
>CAZQHS010000018.1:0-1417 GCA_964593485.1 uncultured Clostridiaceae bacterium | reverse complement strand
CAATCAATACGTTATCCGTATTAGGTGAAATTTTATATGCTTTCCCTGCCATCCCAAATCAAAAGGCACGTGGTATCGCTCTACCGTATGGGAATTAATCATGGGATAACCCATGGAATCCAGTTCAGTGATAATGGAAAAATGATCTATTTGCCCTTTCTCCTCATAGCAAATCAAATCACCTATCTGCAGTTTCCCCGCTGCACCTATGGCACTATCATCAGTAGGTTTGGAAACTTCCTGAAAATCCCCCCTCTTTATAACCCTACCCCTGCCGCTATATACCAAATAACCTTTAAAAGCATCGGTGTTTACAAAAGCCTTGCTGCCTTCAGCTCTCCCATGTTTGGGATACACACAAAACCAGCTACCATCAAAAGCAATGCCACCTCCCTCTTCTTTATCTCCTAAGCACTGGGACACATAATTAGTGCAATCACCGCCTATGCCGTTGCAATTTTTATACTTGGAATTATAATTAACCCAATATTTATCCGCATATTCCGCTGCCTTTTCTCTATCATATTTTTGTGGTTTTTCTTCAATTGCAACACCCCAAGTCTCCAATTCGTCTGTGGGCACATCCCCCGGCATCCCGATATGAATCCCGCTGTATGAACCTAATGCATTTTCAAAACAATCCGAATACCAGTCCCTGGCTATCAACCATTTACCATCCTTATTTACCAGACCCACGCTATGTTTTAGGAAGACTTTAAAACTATTCACATTCTTATCTGCATCGTCTCTATATATATAATCAACGTGATATGTCTCATCTAACGACAAAAGCTGCATGTCACCTTTATTTCTTACCTTTTTTAAATCAACTTGGGATCTTATGCCCGTGAATTTAATGCCTCTGTCATTTGACCAGTCCGTCAGGTACTTGATTCTTTTTGCTTCGTGTTCAAAAGACCACTGAGCATATTTCTTTGAAATATCATAATGCTGTTTTAATTCCTTCCAGTCCCCTGTCATTTGACATTTGGATTTCACATTATATATTTCCTGTATTCTTTTGTTCAAAACTTCAATATCAACATTTGGTTCTGTACCAAATATGGTTTCCATGGGAAAAAAACATAAGCATAGCATTACTAAAATAAAAAAAAGAGCCGATTTCTTTTTCATAAATATTCTCCTTAGCACAATTTAATTTACAGTAATAGTTTTGCTAAAAACAAATTATGTATTGCTGGAAGTTGCTGGAAGTTTGATATTTCGCAATACAACGGATAAGCCTTTTATGTGTGAACAATATCTTTGAAAATTTTGCAAAAAAAAACGGGGATATACCCCGTTTTTGCGAAGAGCTTTTTTATATAGTAGGAAAGTCCTACTTTCCTACTATATAAAATGCAATTTATTTATATGCCGTGCCAGTATTTCCTCATTTTATTCGGAAATGGCACAT
>CAZQHS010000017.1:17347-19963 GCA_964593485.1 uncultured Clostridiaceae bacterium | reverse complement strand
TAAACCTTCGGCGGAATTGCAAATGGAATATAGGATGCTATTGCGAAACAGGCTTACCCCATATGCATCACCTCAAGCAGTAGAGTTTGTTGATAATATCCCGAAAACGGAAAGCGGGAAAATAATCAGGCGGTAAGATATCATATATTTTAAATATTCCTATTTTAAATATTCACCCCATATTAAATCAATTATAATCAATTTTTTAACCAATCTCAAAGTCATTGAACCGTGACCGTGGGGATGCCTTACCCGATCCCCTCCAATTAAATGTTCAAAGACAAGGATAAATCTTACCACCGCAACATGCGACCACAGGACACCTCTATCTGGGTAGCAGAGTCGCCAACCCCTGTCCACTGGTGCCAACCGTACCTACAATAATGGGGTAGAACCCCGCCGATATAACAGGAGCCCAAAGGTCTACAATACCACTGGTTCCTCCTACACCTCAAAAATGAATTCAGTGCCCTCCCCTTCCACGCTATTTACGGAAAGTTTTATATCGTGCCTATGGGCAATCTGCTTTGCTATGGCCAGGCCAAGGCCGGTTCCTTCCTTATTCTCGCTTGATTTTACCTTATAAAACCTTTCAAAGATATAAGGCAAATCTTCTCTCGAGATGCCTGGACCTTTATCCGTTATGCTGACCATCTTATCCTTCAAATGTATTGTCACTGAGCTGCCGGTGGGTGCGAATTTTATGGCATTATCCAAAATAATAAAAAACATTTGTCGCAGTCGGCCGTAATCCCCCATTACCATACAGACATCCCTATCGAATGCTTTTATTATTTCAATATTTTTCCCTTCAGCCATGTTTTGAGCACTCCTCACCACATCACTCAAAACATTACACAAATTCAGCTCTTTCATTTCAATCTTAAAATCCAAATTCTGCAATCGGGATAAGTCCAGCAGATCATTAATTAGTCTCTGGAGATAAATGCTTTCATTCAGAATTTGCTCATGGTATTCTTTAACCTTTCCTTTATCTGAGACAACTTCATCCCGAAGAGCCTCCAAAGAACCGCGGATTACCGTGACAGGGGTTCTTAGCTCATGGGAAATATTCGCTATAAAATCATTTCTAAGTTTGTTCAGTTTCTCGCTTTCCTGGCTTGCAAGATTCAGCTTATCACTTAATATATCTATAGCCTTCGCCAGTTCACCTATTTCGTCGTCTTGGTCTATGGCCGTTTTGACTGTGTAGTTACCTTGGGCTAATTCCATGGCGGAGTCTTTCATTTTGCTTAAAGGCTTTGTAAAGGATAAAGCAAGCAAAGCCGACAAGGCAAAGGATAGCAAAAGGGCAGCAATAAGACTTATAAGAAGAATTTGAAACCCTTTTGAAACAGCCTCCGTCAATCCTTGCACCGGGGAATGCAACAACAAGGCACCCACTACTTTACCCCGTGCTACAATGGGCATTCCCAAAGTCAATGTAGGGTTCTCCAATAGGGTGCCAAAGTCCTCGCTATAGGTGGTTTTCCCTTGAAAAACTTCTTTCACAACCACCTCAGCATTCTGAGGCAAATCCGCATAATTATAGTTTTTATTGGCCATTCTCCCTATGGTCACAAGATGCAGCTCTTCATCCACTATCCACACGTCGGCCATGGCTATTTCATCTAAAAAACCAAAATAAGAACCGAATTGGCCTTTACCCATTCCCATACCGTGGTTTCCGCCATCTAAAAATTGTGATATGGTGGATGCAATGGCTGATGCTCGGTTTTCCATATCAGTTTTGTGTAACTCCATAGTATGCTTTTTAAAAAGAGTCAAAAAAATGCTTCCAATAATAAGTGAAAACAAAAGTAACGCAACGGAGAAATACATAATAAGCTTGAAAGCTATCTTGTTTTTCAATTAATTCACCTCGAATTTATAGCCCACGCCCCATATGGTTTTGATTTGCCATTTGTCATGTTCATATTTGTCCAATTTTGTCCGCAACCTTTTTATGTGGGAGTCCACGGTTCTGCTGTCGCCGTAATAATCATATCCCCAAAGCATATCCAGTAGATTATCCCTGGAAAAAACCCTGCTGTTGTTTGAGGCAAGAGTCCACAATAGTTCCAGTTCTTTTTTTGTTAAGGACAAATCCCGGTTATCAATAGTTGCTACATAATTGTCCAAGTTGATTTCCAAATTATCAATTTTTAAAATCTGCTGCTTTTGGCCATCTTCCAGCCTTCTAAGTATTGCCCGAACCCTGGCCATGACCTCACCCGGGGAAAAAGGTTTCACTATATAGTCATCGGCACCTATATCCAGCCCCATTATTTTTTCAAAATCTTCTCCCCTTGCTGTAATCATAATAATGGGAACATTAGATGTTTTTCTTATTTCCCGGCAGACTTCAAAACCGTCTATTTTTGGCATCATAACATCAAGGAGAATAAGGTCCGGCTGCTGTGATTTAAATAACTCCAAAGCCTCAAAGCCATCTGCGGCAATGATGGGCTCGTAACCTTCTTTTTTTGCATACTCCTCTAATATAGATATTATCTGCCTGTTATCGTCTGCTATTAAAATTTTTACCATAAAATCACCTTAAGGAATTTTTTATAATTATAGCATACAATTAGGCAATTGAGTAATTTAATCCGG
>CAZQHS010000017.1:1467-17247 GCA_964593485.1 uncultured Clostridiaceae bacterium | reverse complement strand
GTCTTTGTGCTACAATAAAAATATGAATTCGATAAAGGTTTAATGTCTGTTAGCGAAATGTGGGAAAACGAAATCATCGGTGATGGCGAGAATTAAAATTTCTCAAAAATATTAAAACAAAAACATAATTTTGACACAAATGTTGGTTATTATATAATCACACAGGTAAAATTTTTAACGGAGGTGATTGAAATGACAAAACGAAAAGTAATGGCTATAATTGGAATAATGGTGTTAGTGCTTAGTGCCGGTTCTGTTATAGCGTTTGCGGCTACTTATAGCTCTCCCGCAGAAGTGTTGGCGGCTATTACAGGAAAAACTGTTGAAGAGGTTATGGCAGAGAGGCGTGACACAGGCAAAACCTACGGCACCATGGCAAAAGATGCAGGAAACTTAGAAGAATTCAGAAAAGAAATGTTGGAAATGAAAAAAGCCGTATTGAAAGACAAAGTCAAAGACGGTTCAATTACGCAAGAAAAAGCTGACGAGATATTAGCTCGTATAGAAGAGAATCAACAAAACTGTGATGGCTCGGGTTGCCTAAAAGATGGGGAAAGAATGGGCATGGGCTTTGGCAGAATGAACAAAGAAAGACCATTTAATGAAGGCCAATGTATTGGCGAGAGACGGGGCATTGGAGAAAGACAGGGAACTGGCCAAGGAGCCGGTGGCACTGTTAAAGGCGGAGGCGGCTTCGGTCACCACGGAGGCCAAGGCAGAGGGCGATAAGGAAAATCTATAAAAAGTTTAGAAAAAGGATGGATCATGATTCCATCCTTTTTTTAATATTAATTATAGTATGTTAATACAACAGACATGAAAATTATGGTAGTTCAAAAATTTCGATACAATAATTTCACGAATATTGTATTGAATATTGTATTGAAAATATTCCTTCATTAGTGTATATTTATAGCTATAAAGCATATAATATTGGAGGTGGAAATGGTGGAAAAAGGATTAAACCCATATCGAGCCGGGAAGGAGAGTATCCTTGTGGTAAAAAACTCAAAATCTGATTTGAGGGAAATTATTAGTAAACTTATATCTGTATCTGATCTGAGTAGAGGTATGGCATCAAAAATTATAAAAAAGGTCGGTAAAGATAGGGAACAGTATATAGTGATAAAACATAATAAACCTGAAGCTGTTATTTTATCAATAGAAGATTATCTTGAACTGATGGATGCGAAGGAAGATTTAGAGCTAATACAATTATCTGAAAGCAGAATAAAAAATTATGTTTCTGAAGACACAATCTCACACGAATCTGTTCTAAGCAAATATAATATTAGTGAAGAAAACCTTGATGAATTAATAGATAGTGTGGAGATAGAATGATATGTGGCGGGATAGGTGCCTGTAATCATTTCCTGTCAAAGGAATTATCCGGTTCCGGCTCCACATCCCTTGGCCCTTCCGACTTTTCCAAAACTTTAATGCTATGAGTAAAAGGTTTGCTATGTACACCCCTTGAGTCTTGAGCTACGAGGGATATACTGTATTCGCCGGTTTCATCAAAAGCATAAGTTACCGACTCCTTTTCCGAGTTCATAATTACAGTACCGTCCTTTTCAATAGTCCAGAGCCTACTTTTAATTACATCTCCGGGGTTTGAAGCAACGGATTTATCTATAAATTTTACCTTATCATCTTTATATATCTTGCTAATACTGATGGTAAAATCGGCTATTGGAGGGTTATCTTTCTTACCAATAATACTGATACCCTTTCCCGGACCTGTAATCATATCTTTGTTTTTAATCAACCAAAAACCTCCGCCGAGCAATAGTAATAATATAAGCAAGAATGCCATAGCCCTTGGCAATACATTGCTTCGTTTCTTTTGAACCTTGACCATCCTTACCCTTATCTGATTATCCAAAGAACCCGAATCAACAAAGGTAGAATAAATAAGTGTATTTCTAAAATCCGCATAAACCTTGCCTAAAGAATTATAACCGCCTTCTGTACACTTTACGGTTATTGGCAGTATTGCCGGAGGCAGAGAATCTTTATCCTTTTCTATTTCAGCATCTATTTTATTGGTAAATATACATAGCAACAATTGCCCTATTCCTTTTACAATATCAGTGGAATCGGCCTTTAAATTTTCTTTTTTAAAAACAAATATATTATTAAAATGAAAGAAACTTCTTCTTTGAACAGATATATTTTTTAAGTCGCATAAAGCATATTGCAAAGCATAGTGCAATCTGTCTATTTCTATAAACTTTTTCAATATCCCGTCAGCAAAATGCATTCTATCGGATATGGTGAGGTTGTGTTTTGATATGTATTCATCCAATGGTGCACCGAGCAATCCGGGAAAAACAGCATAAAACTTTCCTTCGGATTCAAAGGTTTCGATAAGTTTAAGGGTTTCCTTGTTATAAATGAAGGCATCCTTAGTTTCTTTTATTATTTCCTCATCCACGTATTCATTGACAACAAAGCTTTTACTGTCATCGGAACCCAAAAGCTCACAAATATAGACCGATTGTAATTCATCGGAATATATAGTGCTTTTTATCTCATACTTACCTAAGATTGCCTCTTTCTCCAAGTCTACCACCTCTAAATTACCTTATTCTACATAAAACATATTTTTCCTCCAACCCTTTCCAAATTCTGCGAAAAAAACTGATAGTTCAAGCAACACAGTGCAAATAAAATCATGGTGTGCGGTTCATGTTTTGCAAAACTCTTTACTGTAATCTTGTTATAGTAAAAGCGATTTTTTGTTACCTATGTGTGATTATTAAAAATATGAAAAAACAGAGAAAAGGGCGAAACACAAACTATTTAACACTACATAAAAGGCGGTTCAATTTTTATTGAATCACCTTTTTTTATTAAGTGCCGTGCTAATATTTCCTCATTTAATTCGGAAATGGCACATGGAAATAAAAGTTCTGAATACAAGCATAATCCTGTATCGCCTTTAATGACTACATAGGGGGTATGACTTGCTCACACTCCCTGTCACGTCTTGAATATGAAAAAAACAAATATTATTGGAGCTGAGTTGCGATATCCCTGTTTTCCTCAGAAAGGCCTTTTTCCTTTAGCTCTTTTATAAGTCCAAATACCAAAGCCGAATTCAACATAAATGTCAGCACATCGGCAATGGCCTGGGCTGTTTCAACCCCGGTCAATCCGAACAGTTTTGGCAATATTAAAATAATGGGCACAAAAAATATCCCTTGTCGTGCCGAAGAGGAAATGGTTGCTTTTAAGCCATATCCCAAAGATTGAAATGACATGTTTACTATAACGGAAAAGGCGTGCAACGGCAAAACCAGACATTGGAATCTGAGGGTTCGCGATGCAATCTTTATTACTTCCAAATCATCCGCCCGAAATACCGCTATTACTTTTGGTGCAGATATGAAGAAAACAACGGCAAGCCCTGTCAAAAAAACTGTGGCAACCTTGATGCTGAACTTAAATGCTTCCATCACCCTGCCATATTTTTTCGCTCCATAGTTAAACCCGGCCACGGGCATATATCCTTGACCGAATCCGATCAGTGCAGAATATGTAAACATCACTATTCTTGTGGTTATGGAAACCGCTGCAACAGCAGGATCCCCATAAGGTGAAGCCGCAACGTTTAAAAACACAGATGCAGCACTTGCAAGCCCTTGCCTATAAAAAGTGGGAAGGCCTGTCCTAAGAATTTCTTTGTAAACTTGAAAAGAAAAATCTATATTGGAAAATCTGATTTTAATGCTACCTTCTACATAATTAGTTTGTATAAACAATATGACAAAACTGATAAACTGGCTGATAATAGTGGCAATAGCCGCTCCCGATATGCCCATGTTAAACCCGAATATCAATATGGGGTCCAATATAATGTTTAGCACACCGCCGGCAGTTATCCCCAGCATGGATCTAACCGCATTTCCTTGAGAACGCAAAGCCACGTTTAACACAAAAGAACCGCACATCCATGGTGCACCTATTAAAATATACTTCCCGTAATCTTTTGCATAGGGGGCAATCGTCTCGGTGGCACCCAGAAACACTACCAATCTGTCTATGTTATATAACCCGAATATTGCAAGTAAAAGCCCTAAGAACATAGCAGTAAAGAACCCTGTAGCCGCTATCCTTTCAGCACTTTTTGTATCCTGTCTTCCAAGGCTTCGGGAAATATAAGTTCCGCTGCCCATGGCGATGGTAAAACCTATGGCTTGTATCATTGCCATAAGTGAAAAATCCACGCCTACCGCTCCCGCCGCCGATGTACCTATTTGGCTTACAAAAAAAGTATCCGCCATATTATATATGGAGGTTATTAGCATACTGACAATTGTAGGTACGGCAATCTTTGGGATAAGCTTCGTTATAGGGGTCTCCGTCATCATTATATATTTGTCGTCTCTTTCCATCTGTCTCTCCTTTATAGAAAGGACAGTGTGAGTGCCATACTACTCAAACCGTCCCCTAAATCATGTTTATTCTTCTTTTTCTGTTCCTTCTTCCGGAGCCGCAGTTTCTTCAGCTTCTCCTGCTTCTTCCGCTTCTTTTTCTTCGATTTCTTCTTCTGACATCTTCGGTATTCTTGTTGTCAGTATTAAAGTATCCGGTTCTTCGGAGTAGACTATGCCTTCCGGAAGCTCCACATCTCCCAATACCTTGGTATCCCCGTCTTCCATATCGCTTACGTCTATTTCCAACCTATTGGGAATTAGATCAACACGGCCGGTGAGCTGGACTTCCGCCAAATTCTGCTGCAATACCAGTTTTTTATGTGTTAAAGCATCTGCACCATGAAGCACTATGGGTACAATAAGTGTTAATTCTTCCTGCAAGTCAACTAATTGAATATCTAAATGGAATATTTCTCTTGTAAGTACATCTCGTGCTACTTCTTTGAATATTCCCAAGCTTTCATTGCCTTCATATACAATTTTAATTCTTGCTCTGTCTCCATGTCTTCTGATTATTGTATTCAATTCATTTTTATCGAATTGAACAGATTCGGCTTCCATGTGCCTTCCGTATAAAATCCCAGGTGCGAAGTTTCCTCTTCTGACTTTATAGCCTTTCTCATTTCTTGGCATAGCTGTTAGCTTACTATCATTCATATAAAAATCCTTCCTTTCTTAAGTACAATTCTATAATACAACTCCAAGAGCCTTCAGTGCAACCTTTTTTGTATATATAGTATTATACCAGTTAGGAAAAATTACACAAGAAGCATAAAGTCGCGGGATGACAGAGTATCGGATCATATAACAGTGGCGAAACTTGTCATTCTGAGCATAGCGAAGAATCTTACCATCAGGCACCGGGCACTGGGCACCAGGTTCTGGGTTAGGGTATTCCTTTAGGGTCAGGATCCTTCGCGCCTCAGGATGACGGTATCACATTTGATAATGCTTTACGCCGCCATCTCTTATTAACATTTATTTATTCCGATTCACGATTTCTTCCACTATAAAGGAAGCCGCGTCATCGGCATAGGTTCCGAAGCCGAATCCCGCATCGTAGCCTAATTCCTTTGCCAATTCGTGGGATACTCTGGGTCCTCCGCAACATACGATGAATCTGTCTCGCAATCCTTCCGCTTCCAACAGCTCGATTAGATTTGTCATGTTTTGTATATGAACGTTTTTCTGTGTAACGGTTTGTGATACCAAAAGTGCATCTGCGTTGAGTTCTACTGCTTTTTTAATAAATTCCTCGTTGGTCACTTGGCTTCCCAAATTATACGCATCTATCATTTCATATCGCTCCAGGCCATAATGCCCCGCATAGCCTTTCATATTCATTATGGCATCTATGCCTACGGTGTGGGCGTCGGTTCCCGTGCTGGCACCAATGACAACAACTTTTCTTCCTATATTCTCCTTTATAAACTTATCCGTCTCGTCCATGGACATAGTTGTGGTCTCAACTTTTGTTACTTTTATATTAGTTATGTCCACACTATGGCTGCAACTGCCAAAAACCACGAAGAAGGAGAACCCCACTCCCATTTCCCCCATATGCACAACACTGGGCTCCTCTATGCCCATTTTCATAGCATAAAGTTTTGCAGCTTCTTTGGCTGTTTCATCCGCCTTTATGGGCAGGGTAAAACTCAACTGTACCTTACCGTCGTTCATGGTGTCACCATAGGGCCTGACTCTTGCCGGGTCAAACGTAATTACTTTTCCATCCTTATCCATAAAACTCAAAGTCATATCGCTACCTCCTCCCCAACATCAGCGGAATAAAAGGGTTCAGGTACTTTTCGTGCTTTTTAACCACACCGTCCAGGCCTTTTCCTCCGGTTCTGCTTCTTTTTACTCCGCCAAATTTGCCTTGCTCAATGATGGCAAAGAGGCCTTCCTCTTCTATCTCCAAAAGCATATCCGCGGCTTTTTCCAATACTTCCGCTGCTCTTTTTTGTATCATGCCGTTTTCTTTGAATTCCACTTCGTCACTGATGTTTCGCATATTATTGAATATATATTTTGCATTTTCTATGGCCAGGGCTCTATCAGCCATAAAAGGAGTGTGTATGGCTTCCGTCATCATGCCAAGGAGCTGTATTCCCTGGTTAGTCCATATGGATATAACGTTAAAAAGTGCATCCTGCAAATGACCTTTAAAAATATTGCCTGTCATAAACTTTGTGGGTGGCATATATTTCAGTGGAGCTTTGGGGAATATTTCCCTGGCCATTTGTGCCTGAGCCAGCTCCAATAAAAAACCGTTCTCGATATCAGGATTCATTTCAAAGGCATGCCCTAATCCCATCTGTTCCTCGGGTATGCCGGCTTTTAGGGCAAACTGTTCGTTCATGAATTGAGAAGCCAATACGGTATGGGCTTCTTCTACTGCATCGGAGGTGGTGAGGTAATTGTCCTCCCCTGTGTTGATTATTACGCCGGCAAAGCCGTTTATTGTCCTTGAAAAAAATTGGTCTACAAAGGTTCGCTGCATGTTTATATCTCTAAAAAGTATGCCATACAGTGCATCGTTAAGCATTACGTCCAATCTTTCCAAGGCTCCCATGGTTGCGATTTCCGGCATGCAAAGTCCGGAACAGTAGTTGCAAAGCCTTATATATCTGCCTACTTCTTGCCCCACTTCATCCAAAGCTTTTCTCATGAGTTTGAAGTTTTCCTGGGTGGCGTAAGTGCCGCCAAAGCCTTCCGTGGTGGGACCGTAGGGCACATAGTCCAATAGGCTCTGCCCTGTGGTTCTTATAACTGCTATTATATCGGCACCTTGCCTTGCGGCGGCCTGGGCTTGGATTATGTCTTCATAAATATTTCCCGTGGCAACGATAACATATATATAAGGTTTGGGGCCTTCTCCTATTGTATTTAAGTATTCATCTCTTTTTGCCCTGTTGGTCTTTATTTTTTCTATAGCGGCTTTTGCCATTTCCTCGCCTTTAGCAATTATCTCCGGTTCTGGTTTGGATGGCAGTTTTGTTATATCAAGTTCTTCCGAGGCTATTTTTTCCGCTATTTCCTGAGGTGATAGTCCTGTGTTCAAAATTGCGTTAGCCATAAAATATACGATGCCGGTGGATAGACCCCCTGCCTTTTTTATGTTGTCTATGACGATGTTAGGCAAGGGAGTTCCGATTTCATCAGTTCCGTCTACGCCGAAAAGCCGCAATATGCTTCGTTCCACTGTTACGGTAGTATGTTCATCTATGAATTTTTGGATATTGTCCGCTATGTTTTTTGCTGAGGATCTTGCCCTATTGATTAGGGTTTGATTAAGGTTTAGTTTTGATCTCATATTTTACCTCCTTTTTTTAGGATTAGTTGTTAGGGGTTAGGAGATTTACGAGTTTAACCATCGTTCCCCCATCGTTCAACTATCGTTCATGATTCGTTCCGCTTCGTCTAAGATTTCTTCCGGGATGCCTATTAGCCTTGAAATATTTATAGCATCTTTTGGCACCTTGGCCTCTTCCTTTATCTCAATTAAAGTATAATCCATGTACTGGGATATTATTTCCGGGTGGCCTACTTTTTCATAATTCACATCTTGCAAGCCCTTGACTTGCAGGTGTTTTATCCCCTCTCTCATCAGCCCGTCAAAATGGGTGGTGATCAAGGTAATACAGGGCTTTTTCATTAAATAATTTATAATTCCCCATGATATGGCAAAACCTTCCCTGGGGTTTGTCCCCCTGGCCAACTCATCTATCAAAATCATCCCTTGCATATCCGACATATACAGCATTTCCTTCATGGATTTCATTTCGGAGCCAAAGGTTGAAAGCCCGGAGTCCAAAGACTGTTCATCCCCCGCGGATATGAATATAAAATCAAGCAGGGACGCCTCCATATACTCCCCAGGGACAAAAAGCCCGTACTGCATCATTATCATAAGCAGTCCCACCATTTTTAAAGAAACGGTTTTGCCCCCCATATTTGCACCGGTGATTATTGCTACGCCCATATCCAAATCCACGCTTATGGGGGTAAAAGCTTTGTCTTTTTTCCTAAGTCCTTTTTCCACAACGGCATGTCTTCCATTTTTTATTACACATTTTATTTCATCTGAAATAACGGGTTTTACGCCGTCTAAGGCATTAGCTAAATATGCTTTTGCTATCAATAAATCAAATTCACCTATGGAACCCATATTCCGTAGAATATCGTCTCCCAAGTGAGCCAGCTTACTGGATAAGTCGTCCAAAATTTTCGTTTCCTCCAAAACTTCCGTCTCTTTTATTTCTTCTATCTCCTTCATCAGAACAGCCATCTCTTCGTCTGGCCTTATCTTGAAGGTAATGTTTATATAGGTTTCGGATGATATGATGAGCTTTGAGTACTCCAATAGTTTTCTTATCAAAGCCGTTTCTTTGCGGCTTACGGTTATATCCCCGGTAGTCCTAAGTTCAATGTTTATTTCTTTTTCTATTTCCTTGCGTTTGTTTATCTTTAGCAGTTCTAATCTTTTTTCTATTTTTACTTTTCTTTCTCGGATTTCTTTCAAATTATTCGAATAAGAATCATATATATAAAAAGTTTTTAGTCCCGTGTTATCAGGATCCAAAAGTTTTTCAACTTCACAAAGTATTTTTACTTTATATTTATCAGGTATCCCCCAATGCAATCCGGACTGACTTTCTGAAATAGATCTCATGATTCCCACTAAGTTTTTTATTTCAAAAAACTCCACGGAGCTGAGAACCACGCCACCCATGCAGTTTTCTACGGATTTTTTTAAATCTTTTATATTTCGCATGTGGGTTCTGATTTCAACGAATAAAACCCTTTGGGTATCTATCAATTCTTTTATTTTTTCTATACGGTTCAGTTCCTCTTGAAGTTCTGATTTTTGATTTTTTTCAAAAGGAACCATCAGGTTTTTTAGTTTTATCCCATAGGGTGTTATGGGGTTTAAACCTTCCAAAACTTTTTCTATATCAAGTAAAAATCTTGTTCTTTCGTTTATCTTCATATCAAAACCCCTTTTGCATAACGTCAAATACGGGTATATGCGGTATTGCTCTTCTCATGTTTTCTAAAAAGGTTTTGGCATCAAAATAATAACCGTCGGTTGAGTAAGGGTTCACCGTCACGGCGATAATATTTATGCTGTCTACAACTGTTAGTTCCATCCCCATCTTCTTTAAAAGGTGCATTTCTCTTTCAGGAAGGAAAATTCTCGTGCCGTCTTTGACTATTATTTTTAGCTTTCCCTTGGCGTTTTGCATTATGTCCCACAAAGTGCAAGTAGTAGCGGAGCCAGATAATACCACGTATTCGGTTTCTTTTGAAATGTATTTTGCTATGTCGCCTCCGCTTTGCAAGGAAGTTTGGGTATCTATATATGTCACTGATAAATCTTTATTTATTACCCCGGTTATGCCTTGTTCAATAATGTCCTGAGCTATGTCCCCCACTGACTCGTCTTCAACTTTTGGTACGGAATAGTTGTTGATTATGTGCATGGTCTTGTCGATAACCAAATCTTGGGATCTGGCCAATGAGGCTCCCGTTGCCAAAACCGTGCCATCTGATATGAAAGGTGCAGCAGAAGCCCGACGGTCCAAGGATCCGTCTATAAGCACCAGTTTTGCCCCGAATTCCATCATTCTTTCACAAATGTTTCTGACGGTTCGGGCGGAATAGGGACCTGAAATTTCTACATAACCGTTTTCCATGACACGACCTATTACAACCCTACCCATGGGGGTATTGTAATCCGTAACATGCAGTATTTCTATACCGGCGTATTCGGATTTTATCGCATTTTCCACAGTGGTTATTATGGTGCCTTTATTCACATATACGGGAGGTTTTTCCGTCTCGGTCAAAACATCACGCTTTTCCCCATCCCTGCCGGTGGAAATAAGGGCAATGGGAATGCCCCTTTCCCCGGCTTCCAGGATTATTTCGTTTAGGGTGACGGTTTTACCCGCATTTTTAAAGGTTCCCACTATGGATATTATTTTGTTGGAGGGGTATATAAGATCGATTAATTGCATGGATATTTACCTTTCATTGTTTCCTTGCTTTGGCTCTTTCCTTACGGAGCATTTCCGTAGGCTCCAAATTCATAGCATTGCCTTCCAACAGTCCCGCTACGCCGCTTAGTTTATCTTCTCTTTCTTTTCTGCATACAGGGCAGTTGCAGGGTTCTTCAATATATTCAGGTTCAGTATAGGTTGTGATTACACCTTCAAAGTTTCTCAATATCACTTTTGACTTATTTTGTGAAATAACGTATTGAGGTCCCACAGGAGTTTTTCCTCCACCCCCGGGAGCATCCACAACAAATACGGGTACGCAGAATCCAGATGTGTGTCCTCTCAATCCTTCCATAATTTCTATACCTTTTGATACGGTGGTTCTGAAATGTTCAATCCCGAAGGATAGATCGCATTGGTAGACATAGTAAGGTCTAACCCTTATTTTTACCAATTCATGTACCAAATCTCTCATTATATGAACACAATCATTTACGCCTCTTAGAAGTACAGATTGATTGCCAATGGGTATGCCTGCATCTGCAAGTCTTTCACAGGCTTCTTTTGATTCTGGGGTGATTTCTTTTGGATGGTTAAAATGTGTATTAAGCCAGATGGGATGATATTTTTTAAGCATATTGACAAGTTCCGGTGTGATTCTTTGGGGCATAACTACGGGTGCTCTTGAACCCAATCTTACGATTTCAACATGAGGTATTGCCCGTAATTCTTTTATGATATATTCGAGAACATCGTCTTTTACTAATAAACAGTCCCCGCCGGATAAAAGTACATCTCTTACTTGAGGTGTGTTCCTTATATATTCAATGGATTTTTCTATTTTATCCATAGGCACGGATTTGTCCTGTTGCCCTGCAAATCTTCTTCGTGTGCAATGCCTGCAATACATGGAGCATTGGTCTGTGATTAAGAATAAAACTCTGTCCGGATATCTGTGGGTCAAGCCCGGTGTAGGTGAATCTTCATCTTCGCTCAACGGGTCCAATTGGTCCGCTTCAGCTCTATGGAGCTCGTAGCTTGTGGGTACAGCCTGTTTTCTCACGGGGCAGTTCACGTCCTCAGGGTCCATCAGTGATGCATAGTAAGGTGTGATTGCCATTCTTAGAGTTTTCAGGCATTCATGGATGCCTTCCTCTTCTTCGGGAGTGATTTTGATAATCTTTTTCAGTTGGTCTACAGTTGTAATCCTGTTTGTCACCTGCCATTTCCAGTCTTTCCATTGTTCCGGGGTGACGTCTTTCCATATATCAATGTCGTTATAATGTCTCATGATTCGACCTCCTTTATATTTTTTCTTCTCGCCTCTAGCCTCTTGCATTAGGGTCATTTCTCAAGGGTCTTAAGATCCTTCGGCAAGCCTCAGGATGACAGTTTCTGGGGATGTCATTCTGAACGATAGTGAAGAATCTTACCATCAGGCACCGGGCACTGGGCACTAGGTTCTGGGTTAGGGTATTCCTTTAGGGTCAGGATCCTTCGTACCTCAGGATGACAGCATCTGCCTCTTGCCTACTACCGGGAGACCAAAGGTCTCCCCTACAGGGGCAGACAGAGTCGTCTGCCCCTACCTGTTCTCTGTTCTCTGTTCTCTGGAACCTGTTCTCCGTTCTATGCGTAAAGTTCAGTAAAGATTTTTCGCAATTTTTCTGATTCTCTGAAAAGTTGCAACGTGATTTCTGCGTGTCCTTTTGTGTATCCGTTTCCTATAACCATATTCACATCGCTGCCCACTCCTTCAGCCCCCAATGCAGCTTTTGTAAAGCTTGTAGCCATGCTGAAGAAATATACAGTTCCCGTAGTTTTAGTGCATAATATGCTGGTCATTTCCGTATCCGGCACATTAACATTATTTATTGTTATGTCCGCCATTTCACCATTTGTCAGTTCCGCTACCTTATTCATTGTCTCTACAGGCATTTGTGCATTAGCAGGGAATACTATATCGGCAAACCCTAATCCTTTTAATCTGTCTGTACTTCTTTGACTGTGGGTTATGCCTATTACCTTACCCGTAACTCCCGCCCTCTTTTTCGCTTCATAGCAGCACAACATTCCTGATTTGCCACCGGCTCCGATGATTACCACAGTATCGCCGGGCTTTACAAGACGTGCAACCTGTGCAGGAGCTCCAGCCACATCCAATGCTGATAAAACAAGATTTTCCGGCATATCATCGGGTATTTTTGCATATATTCCGCTTTCAAATAATATAGCTTTCCCTTTAATGTCAACTTGATCTATGTCTTTTCGTATTTCAACAATTTCATCTATTCGCAAAGGTGTCAGGGATAAAGAAACTAAAGTTGCGATTTTGTCGCCGACTTTTAAATCGATTAAGCCTTCCAAAGCAGAACCAATCTTTTCGACTGTTCCTATAAGCATTCCGCCTGAACCAGTCACCGGATTTTGGTGTTTGCCTTTTTCGGCAACTATGCCCTTCATTATTTCGGCAATCTTTTTTTCATCGCCTTCCGCTTGGTTTTTAATCTGTGTAAAACTTGCCGAATCCACATTTAAGGTTTGTACGTCAATTAGTATTTCATTGTCATAAAGTACATCCATATTGTTGTCGATTTTTTTTGCCGGTTGGGGTAAAACTCCTTTTGGTTCGATTACTCTGTGGGTTCCGTATTTGCATCCTTTTAACATATGCAGCCTCCCTTTTATTTAATAAATGTTCAAAGTTTTTGAATGATTTACTTTTGAATATTTCACTTTTTCTATTCTTATAATAACTTGCAAGAGTTATGCCAAAACAGATTGAAGGTCACTGGTCGCTGTTCAGTCAAGGGTGGAACCTTGCCACTACCCGTTCTCTGTTCCCAGGATTCTGGCTTCTGGCCTCTTGCTTCTGGCCTCTTGCTTCTGGCATTAGGGTCATTTCTCAAGGGTCTTAAGATCCTTCGGCAAGCCGCAGGATGACAGCATCCGCTTCTCGCCTCTTGCTTCTAGCCTCTGGCCTCTGGCATTAGGGTCATTTCTCAAGGGTCTTAAGATCCTTCGGCAAGCCTCAGGATGACAGCATCCGCTTCTCGCCTCTTGCTTCTGGCCTCTTGCTTCTGGCATTATTGGAAGACCAAGGGTCTCCCCTACAGGGGCAGACAGTGTCATCTGCCCCTATCACCCAGCGGAAAATTGAAGGTGGAAGGGGTTAGGTGTTGGCTGTTAATTTGTTATAAGAATTAAAAAAAGTGAAAGTCCGCTAACTAAAAGTTGCAACTTCACTTTTTATCGCCCATTTTTCGGCCTCAATTTACATTTTTGATTTACCAAGGAAACATGTCCCGATAACGGGAGACCAAAGGTCTCCCCTACGAGGGCAGGCAGACCCATCTGCCCCAATCTGTTCTCTATTCTCAGGATTCTGGCCTCTTGCTTCTGGTATTAGGGTCATTTCTCAAGGGTCTTAGGATCCTTCAGCAAGCCGCAGGATGGTAGCATCCGCCTCTTGCTTCTTGCCACTTGCTTCTGGCATTATCGGGAGACCAAAGGTCTCCCCTACATTTTTTCAGTTTTCTATTCTCTGAACATCTGTTCTCCGTTCCGGCCAGAGTCAAGAAGCAGAGACTAAACCCTAATATCATATTTGTTTATCTTATATTGCAATGTTTGCCGAGGGATTTTCAATATTTCTGCCGCTTTTGTAATATTTCCGGCGGTTTGTCTCAAAGCCCTCACTATCATTACACTCTCCACCTTGCTTACTGTTTCATTGAGGGGTTTTAGGCTTGCTTTCGCCTTTCTTTGCTTACTTTTTTTATAATACTCTTGTAAATAATAAGGCAATGACCTAAGGGTTATTTCCTTGCCTTCTACAATGTTTATGGAGCCTTCAATAGCGTGTTCTAACTCCCTCACGTTACCAGGCCAGGCGTAAGACATAAAAAAATCCATTACGCTGTCTGAAATTGCCGTAACCTTCTTATCCAACATCGTATTATATTTATCCATAAAATATTTGCACAAAGGTTGTATATCTCCTTGCCTTTCTTTCAATGGAGGCATTCGCAAGGATATTACGCTGAGCCTATAAAACAAATCGTCTCTTATAGTTTTTTTCAAAAGAGCCTCTCGGGGGTCTGTACTTATTGCAGTCATGATTCTCACATCAACATAGGTGACTTTTATATCCCCCACTCTTCTTACGATATTATCTTGAATAACTCTTAAAAGTTTTGCTTGCAAATTGGGTGACATGGAGTTTATTTCATCTAAAAATAATGTACCTCCATCCGCCAATTCAAATAAACCCGGCCGGTTCTCTGCTCCGGTAAAACTGCCTTTTACCGTTCCGAACAATATGCCTTCAAGTAATGTTTCAGGTATGGCGGCACAATTTTGGGCAATAAAAGGTTTATCTTTTCTTTGGCTGGCGTTGTGGATTGCGTGTATCAGGAGTTCCTTACCCGTACCTGTTTCTCCGTATGCCATTACGGGAGAAGGGGAGTGAGATACACTTAGGGCATCCCGTTTCAGCTTTAGCATTATTTCCGTGGTGCCTATTATATCTGCAAAATTATACACGGCCTGGCTACTTTCTTTTCTTCTTTTCTTCAGTCTTTCATCCGACAACAATTCGGCTTGCAGATCTACCACTTTTTGAGTCAGCTTCTTAACTTCCGTTATATCTTTTGAGATTTCCACGGCACCTATTATTTTTTTGTTTGCTATTATAGGAATGGTGGTGTTTATTGTTGTGATTACTTTGCCTTTGTAATTGCGAAAGGACTGCTCATAGTTGAGTATGGACTCACCGGTCTTTATAACTCTTAAGATTGTGCTTGTCTGGGGTGTCAAGGAAGGATATATTTCAAGTATATGACGTCCAATGGCCTCTTCCGGGTTAATGTTGTCCAACCGAGCGGCAAATTTATTATAGTAGATTATTTTGCCGTTGCTGTCAACAATGTGAATTCCATCTTCGATATGCTCTAAAATTTCGGATATGTTTTCCTTAAATAAAGAATCAATCATTTATTCTCTCCCCCAACTTGCCAATTATTCGGCACTACTTTAATTGTAGCATTGTTTACTACAAAGTAAAGTATTTTTATGGTTAAAGGTGGAAGGTGGAAGGTGGAAGTAGAAAATAGAAAGTAGAAGGCTGAAAGCGGAAAGCGGAAGGTGGAAAGTAGAAAGTAGAAAGCGGAAGGTGGAAGGTGGAAAGCAGAAAAGGGAGCCTGACCGGTTTTAATATCCTAATTCCTCTAAAGCCAAACCTATTATCCTATCCGCACAGTCAGCCATAAACAATGGAATATTCAAAAGATCGTCATCTAAACGTAGGTTATTAAGTGAAAAACGTACACGTA
>CAZQHS010000017.1:0-1367 GCA_964593485.1 uncultured Clostridiaceae bacterium | reverse complement strand
ATATTCAAAAGATCGTCATCTAAACGTAGGTTATTAAGTGAAAAACGTACACGTAATTTAACCTTATCTCCATATTTTTCTTTAAACTTTTTTAAGCTCCGACTTTCAACATTTCTCTCAGATTTAACCTCTATCGGCAAAATGTCATTTTCCCTTTGAATCAAAAAATCAACTTCATATTTAGGATTATCCATTGTCCAATAACGTGGCATGGCTTCAAACAGGTTCCGAAGTGCCTGTAAAATATAGTTCTCGCTTAAAGCTCCTTTGAATTCTACAAACAACCGATTCGCCTCTCCAAAAGCTGAAGGTGCTAAAAGGGACAGCCTCCGTAATAGTCCTACATCAGCCATATATAGTTTAAAAGCAGATAAATCGTCATAGGCTGAAATAGGCAGCCCTGGTGCACTGCTACGATATATTTTATGGGTCAAGTTAGCATCACAAAGCCATTGCAAGGCATCTTCGTATTCCCTCGCTCTGGCCCCTTCCTTAATAGCTTTATAAATAAACTTTTTATTTTCTCTTGCTAATTGAGAAGGTATAGACCTCCAAATAAGTGAAATTTTTGGGAAATCCTTAGGATCTGGGTGCTTTGCAAAATCTCTTTCATAGGCTTCCAAAATATTTGACAGTACCTGCTGCATAAGTTCTACATCTTGATCCTGTGTCCACGCCCGAACTGATTCAGGCATGCCGCCGGTTATAAAATACATCTTCAATTTTTCATATAATGGATTAAAAAATGCTTGGGGTATTGGTTCAATCTTATCTATGTTATGTATATATTTACTCAAATTGCTATTGCCGTTTGCTATTAAAAATTCCGTAAAAGTCATAGGCAAAACTTCCAAAAAATCTACTTTCCCTACCGGAAATGATGCCGGCTTGGATAGTGCAATACCCAAAAGAGAACCCGCACAGGCTATATGATAATAAGGCGTGTTTTCGCAAAAATATTTCAATGTATTAATGGCATTTGGGCACTCCTGTATCTCATCAAAAACTATGAGTGTTTCTTCAGGTGTATCTATGCTGATGTTTTCACCAGTAGCCATCATCAAGTTTTGCAGAATACGGTTCACGTCCTTTGTGCTTTCAAAGAACTGCTTGTATTCCGGGTGTTCATCAAAATTAAAATATGCAAGATGTTTATAATTACGTTTAGCAAATTCTTTTAACAACCAAGTCTTTCCAACTTGACGCACACCTTTTAAAATTAGTGGCTTTCTATACTTAGAATCTTTCCACTTTAAAAGTTCTTTCATAACCAATCTTTCCATAATTTCACCCCCGGGTCTCATAATACTTTGCAAAATATTAGCAATAAAATTCCATTCATTTTCATAAGCATATCTGCTTTTTCT
>CAZQHS010000016.1:0-20522 GCA_964593485.1 uncultured Clostridiaceae bacterium | reverse complement strand
GCTTCCAAGACATCACCAGATAATCCTTTATCAACAATGGTAAAAATACATTTGTAAGCCATCTTGTTTTCACCTTCCTTTTTAAGGTTTGACTTGTTAAATAGATGCCCTATGGGCATGGAAAACGCAATACCGTTCCTTTTTTTATCTAAATTAAACTTATCCGTCATTCTTTTATAAAAGATATCTTCGGATTCCTCATCTATTATTGTAATGAATACTTCTTTTCTAACTTCTACGGCACCTAATAAGTTAAGCCACTCGGGTCTAATTGTTCCTTTACCTAAAAAAATAGTTCCTTCTTTTCCACCTAATTCTTTAGACAATTCCAAGGCTTTACTTCCTTTACCGGAATCTAATATAGAAGAAAAAAGAATGAGATTACCTTTGGCTGATAGCATGTGCCTTCGCCTCCTTACCGGCTTTGATTTTAAATATCATTCCAAGCAGTTGTATTGCTACCAAAGGAGTCATGGCAACCATCGCAATAACTCCAAAACCATCTATTAAAAAGTTGGCCGTGGGAATTGCCTTCGCCGCACCTTGAGCAAAAGCCAATATAAAGGTTGCAGTCATGGGGCCCGAGGCCACACCTCCCGAATCATAAGCAATGCCTACAAAAATTGGCGGAACCCTATAGGATAAAAACGCAGCGAAAGCAAATCCGGGTAATAAAAAATGCCAAAGTTTAAGCCCGGGGATCATTATTCTAAACATTGACATGGAGACAGCAAAAGCGATTCCTATAGACAAGGTCACTAAAATAACCTTCCTTTTTATATGACCTGCAGTAACTTCTTCAACTTGTTCCGTTAACACATAAACCGCAGGTTCAGCCAACACAATTACCATGCCCAATAAAAACCCGATAACAGGCAACGCCCATGGGTGATTAGTTCCAATACCCTCTCCGAGAGCCCTACCCACTTCCATAAAGCCGGCATTTACACCTATTAAAAACAATGCAAGCCCGAGAAAAGCATAAAAAAGACCCTTTAAAATAGTGTTTCTATTTCTTTTATGTAGCTTAAACCTATACTTATCAAAAATCAAAAACAATATTAATAAAGGAATTATAGTATATACTGCTTCTTTCAAAAATTGTGGCAGAATACGAATATAAGGTGCCAAAACACCTACATTAGGCGTAAAGACCTCCATATGCCCCTGCATATTGTTAAGTCTCCTTATGATGCCTAGGGCCAGTATTGCTATAATCGGCCCTGCTGATGCTTGGCCAACCATGCCAAAACTATCTTCCTCCACAGTGTCACCGCCTTTTAATTGTGAAACACCATAACCCAATGCCAAAATAAATGGCGTTGTCATGGAGCCTGTCGTTGCACCGGAAGCATCTACTGAAAAAGCGAGAAATTCTTCAGAGGCCTTTAAGGCCAACATGAAAATTATAAAATAGTAAATGGAAAACATTCTATTCAAAGGATTGCCTTTTATAATTCTAATTAGCCCAATTCCGACAGAAAGTCCGACCCCAACGGAAACCAACATTAGAAAAAGAAAACCGGGAACAACACCGCCGGTAGCTAAGCCTACTTGTCTGGCAAGTATTTGCAAATCAGGTTCCGCTACATTTATCAAAAAGCCCAACACGAAACCCAATATACCTACTAAATAAAGTTTGTTAGTTTTTGCTATGGTTTCCCCCATAAGACTTCCTATTTGAACAATTCCAATATGAGCACCGAATAAAAAGATTCCAAGCCCTAAAATAACTGCTATTGCACCGATTATAAATCTAAATAACATATCTGTCTCCAAGGGAACCATGGTAAAATGAAGGATAAGTACCAAAACCGTTATAGGCAAGACAGATAGGGATACTTCTTTAAGCTTTTTTGTTAGTATGTTCAAATACCCCTCTCCCTTCAAAATTAATATAAGCTACATAGCCATTATAAAGAACATGGCCTAAATAGGCAAGAAGTTAATAGACCTTGGAAATATACAGCCGGGTGATTGCTACTATTCAAACATTGCCGAACAGCTTTATATTGCTACGATAATTGTAACTCTGAGGCATGCCGAAGAGTCTTAAGGTCCTTCACTTTGTTTAGGATGACACCAAGACCGTGTGAATAGTAAAGGATGATAAAAACTTGATGTATGAGATATTTGTCGTAAAATGTTGGATTCATACAATTTTTATTCATAAATTATGGTATAATTTTTAAATGGTATAGTATAAATCCGTTTAAATTTATATAAAAATTTTTAATAAAAGGAATGGTGATTTAAATTGCCGGAAAAGTTTGAAAACTTAAAAAGACCGATTCTATATTTTTTAATGGTATTAGTTTTAATAGTCGGGCTTATGGATGACGCTGTAATTGCTGATAGTGGAAATTACTTATCAATATTAGATGTAAATTTTAAGGAAATGAAATTCTTATTTAGTGCGGCAAAAGAAATCATAAAAAATGAAAGGTATAGATATAAAAACGTGTTAACGGGGGACGGCATAGCTATAGATTGTATAGTTGAAATTATTGAAATAGCAGGTAATGCAAACATAGAATCCTTTGATGCTGAAGGTACAGGTCAAGTCAAAAGACGGTTTGAGCCCATAATTATATGCCCTGTAGAAATAGGAGATGCTTATGTAACATTTAAGTTCAGTTTCTACATAGCAGGCACAGATATTCCTGTGTTTTTAAAAAATTTTGCTATTACCGGGATAGATGTTGATGGAGACGGAAGCAATAGGTTAGAATTCCATGAAATTAAGGGATTTAGCTGCTATGTAATTAGCGAAGGAAGCGATATAGAGGTCCTATACAATCAGAAAACAGGTTATACACGTTTTAACTCCTCTGTAAAAGAATATAGCAATGCGACATTGAAAAAGGAAACCACATATGTTACATATTATGAAAATGCTATTCACAGCATGAATATTATTATAGGGATAAATAATTGCACGGAAGGGAAAAAACGGATTCAAAATTTCATAAGTTTTGGGAATGTTCCTGAAATAAAAGGTTTTGTTGAAATAATAGTCCAAAATGAAGACAAACCGATGATTACAATAGATAGACCGAAGGATAAGAGTATTTTAAACTGCAATAATAATGGCTTAGAAAAGGTGGTTATATCAGGAACCACAGCTAAAAGTGATAAAGATAATGAAATAGTAGAAGTTGTTATAAGTGTAACATATGAAGACGATAATATCGTAACAGATAATAGCGGTAAACAAATAATCATTCATACTACAACTGACAACAAAGGTGATTTTGCCACTGAAATGGATCTGAGTGACCTTGAACCGTGTGAATATAAGATACAAGCGATTGTATATAACGAAAATGGAACGCCATCAGATTCCGCTGAGGTAAAGATAGAAATTAAGGCATGCTGCATAGTAAAATTTGTTGATAATGAAGGAAATATAATTGGAGAACTGCAGATTACAGAGTACGGCAGTGCTGTAACCGCCCCGTCTGTACCAGAAAAGGATGGGTATGAATTTATAGGCTGGAATACAGAAAAGGACGGCAGTGGAAAATATTATGGTGAAGATACACCTGTTACAGAAAACATAGTATTGCATCCTCATTATATGAAGGAACCGGATATTACAATTAAAGGTATAGTGAAGGACAATAGGACGGAGCCAATAGAAGGGGCAAGAGTAATCGTAACTGCAGATTTTGATGGCGATGGTGAAGTAGACTTTATTGTAGAGAATGTGACAGCTATTGATGGGATATATAGTATTGAGGTTCCAAAGGGAGAAACAGAGTATGAAATAGAAATAATTAAACCTATAGTATTAAATGAAGATGATGAACCTATATTTGTGAGCTATAGGCAAAAGGCCAATGCCGAAGAAATCGTAGGTGATGAAGGTGAAGAAATTGGCTCAATTGGAACATTTGCCGGTCTAATAATAATGAAAGATGCAAATGGTAAAAATATAATAGCAGGCAAAGATGGAAAAGATATAAGAATAAACGAATTGACTGCTGACGGCAATGTTTTATATAAAGATATAATAGATAAAAACACTGGGTTGTTTTCGATAGAAGGATTATCAATAGGGGAAAAACATGAATTTTTAATCACTATGGAAGCGGATAATAGAGAGCTTATATTAGGTAAGATTGTAATTACATTAACTGACAGAAATGAAATAAGAATTCATGAAGAGCTTATAGACCCCTATGGGACAATTAAAGATGCATCGACAGGAAAAGTTCTTGACGGTGTAAAAGTGGAATTGTTCTATGCGGATACGGCCAGAAACAAGGCAAACAGTATAGTTTCTTATACGAGCGTACCGATGCCGGGTATCACAGATTTTGAACCCAATGATAATGCTAACCCTCAAATTAGCACAAAAACATTGATCTGGAACGGCGACCCGGTGATAAATGATTGGGCCAATTACGCCTGGATGGTGTTTAATAATATAGATTACTATATAGTAGCAACAAAATTAGGCTATGAGACATATAGAAGTCCGGATATTGCTGTAGATGGAAATATTATAAAGCATAGCTTTCATATGATACCCTTAAGTGGCGATGATACCGACAATAATAAGGAAAAAGACAGAGTAAGCAGCAGTCCAAAATCAAAACCCGTTGTCCCATTAGAAAAAATAAAGTCAGAATCAGAGCTACCCAGTGATGCATCAGTAGAATTATCCTGTAACCAAAGAACATATATGGAAGGAACTGAAGCTGAACTAGAAATTAAATATTTAAATAGAGATGAGAATGGTAATTCCGGTGAATTAGTTTTGACAATGCCCGAAGGTGTCGTAGTGATAGATTCCAAAGGGGGCGAGGTCATAGGTAATATTGTCAGATGGAATATTGAACAGATAAAAGAAGGAGTAATTGGAATACAAAGGTTGGTTATAAGTATTCCAAATATAAATTCTATAGAGGAAAAGATAGGGCTTAAATCTGACTTATTAATTAACGGCAATCTTACAGATAGTTCCATGATGGATATTACAGTATTCTCTAATAGATTCGGCAACGGCGTGCATAGTAGATATATCCAAGGAAATTCAAGAGGTGAGTTTGAACCAGATAAAGACATAAATAGGGCAGAAATAGCGGTAGTTTTTGCACGCTTACAGAGATTAGAGGATTCTGTTAAAAATGAGTTATTATATACTGATTCCAAATCAGATAGTTGGTATGCAAAGGGTGTTGAAGTAACGTCGAAGAAAGGCCTGTTTTATGGTACAGGAGATGACAAATTTAGTCCTGATCAGTATATAACCAGGGGTGAACTGGTTGCGGTGATTGCCAGATACCTTGATTTGCCGGATAAACCGCCTATAGAGCCACCTTTTAAAGATGTGTGGGACAATTGGGCACTGAATTATATCGGCGAGCTTTATAGGAACAATATTATAAAGGGCTATGCTGACGGCACATTTAAACCGGAAAACAATATAAAAAGGTCCGAGGCCGTCACCTTGATTAACAGAATGCTCAATAGAGGCCCATTACAGGGTGCTAAATCTTCCTATTCAGATGTAGGCGAAGAACATTGGGCTTTAGGTGACATAGAAGAATGCAGCAGATGCCACGGGTATTACAGAAATGCTGACGGTAGTGAGACAGCTGTAAAAACTCTGGAAGAAGACTTGTTATTTTAACGATAAATTAAAACAGCAAGCATAAAAAGCGCCTGCTGTTTTGCCTTGGATATGATTAGGGATGGGGTAAATCATGATCCAAAGATTTATAATAATTAAATATATTTTCAAAAAACCCGAATTGGAGGGCGAAACACAAATTATTAAACGGTTGTTAACATAGTTTAATGTAAATGGAATAATCATCCAAAAACCCTTGCATTTCAATTTATAGCTTTTTTAAGAGCATTTTCTATGCTTCGTATTAGCCCCTTGCTTGTTTTAGTTGCACCGCTTATGGCATCTACCTCTAATTTTTGCTTTTTTATGATTTCCTTTGGGAGTTTTAAAAAGACCTCGTCATACCAGCCTTTACTTTCATGGTGGTCTATAATTTTTATTTCTTTAATCCCATTTTCTATTTTTACTTCCGTGATTATCCTTGCCGCAAAACCTTTGGCTTCTCCGCGATAGACTCCGTTTTTCAGATTAGCCACAGATATGTTACTGACCATGGAACTGTTTGTCCATAGTTTTGGCAGTCCTAACCAGATAATGAAAAACACGGATAGCATAAAAGCTGTATAGGCTTTGGTTTTTATTTGTTTTGTTCCGGCTTTTAAGGTAAGACTTCTATCATTTGAAATAACACAGCCACCAACACAATTCATGCATCTTATACATTCAGGTGATATATTGTCTTCTTTTTTTGAAAGTTTTATATTCATGGGGCAATCTCTGAGACATATATTGCACGAGGTACAATTCTTGTCTTTTTTTATTGTCAGAAAACTAAAAGAAGAAAAAAGTGTCTGGATAGCACCTATAGGACATATGTACCTGCAAAAAAACCTCGGAATTAAAGTTGATGTAATAATAACTGCCAGTAGAACAATGAAGCCCGTTTTTATTTCAATCCATGAGGAAAAAAGTCTCGGCAGGTTAAGCAGCGCCCTCCATGGAGATAGTTCAGCTATTGTTGCACCATATCCGGCAATGGATAAAAACAAAAGGATTATAAGGATGAAAAAGGATGTAGGGATTAGCCCAATCCACCTCATTTTATTTTCAGAGTTATCGGTGTAATCCAATGATGTCAAATGCTCGCTATGTATAAGCTTTCCACCGGTTAAAGTTTTGGAAACATATCGGCTAAAATCCTGCAAGGTGCCTAAGGGACAGAGCCATCCACAAAGAAATCTGCCCCCAAGCACTGACATAGCCAGTATAGCAATGGTCAGGGCTATACTTTTAGTCATACCGTCGAATTCAAAACTGCTGTCTGTAACCCAATCCTTCAGCGTGCTCCAGGCACCATATGGATTCAGGTCCGCGATACTGATGACTTTAAAATTCAATATCTCTTTAATATATAGGTTATATGTGATTATAATCGTTAAAAAGGCAAAGGCAAAAACTATTTGTATATGTTGTCTTAACCTTTTATCCCTATTATCCATAAATGATTCTTCCTAATCCTGTTTTTTGCTTATTTTTAATACATCTTTTATTAATGTATCACCTATAAGGATATCAGCACCATTTTCATTTGGAATCAGATATGAATTGTCCAATTGGCTTACCTTAATTACATTGCCAAAACCTTTTGTATCCCAAATAGTCAACTCTTTAGTCTCTTCTAACTCCATTAGTGCTTCTTCCAGGGTTTCTTTGAGATTAATTGCTGTTCCCTGAGGTAAATTTTTGTTTTCGATTACTGACATCATAATCTCAGGGAAAATTGCTGCATCCGTTGTCGTTGAAAAAGAAGTCATTTCCTTAACATTATAGCCTAACTTAAAGCCGGGGCTTATATTCATGGGTGCGTTATGTCCTACTGTCTTTATATAATATCTATCTCTTACCATGCTTATGGTTTCATTCTTTATCAGGCCGTCTGAGGCGACCATTGTAAAGAATCCGTTGTGATCTATTTCACCGAACTTATTCAGCATGGCTCCCACCAGATAGGATTCATCTTGACTGCCATAGTATTCGTAATAGTAAGGTTCAATACCCTTTACAAAGGGTTTAAAAATATATACATTTTGAATGTCCTTAGGAGAAATATGGGTGTATAGTTCAATCTTTGTTACGTTTTTTACCCAATAGGGTCCCATTTCATCCGGGATAACTATTCTTACAGGCTTTTCCTCTCTGGGGATTTCTTCATCGTTAACAAAATTGGACAGTATAATATCCCTGTTTTCTATTATCTCTTTGCTTATCATGGAGTAATAGTTATCTCTACCCGTTATGCCCAGGGCTTCATAAGAATTAATATCAATATTGTTTTTCTTCAATATATCCTTTAACAACACACCTGTTGCTGTTATATTCTCTCGAACACCGTTGGTCTTTGCCAAAATGGTTTCTGTATCAACCTGCGTATATTCCTTAAGATCATCCACGGTTATTCTTATGGATTTGTCTTCAGGCCAGGCAATTTGGAAGCTGTTTTCGTCTTTTTGCCACATTTCCTGTGATATAAAATTATCCACGGGATCCATAGTGTTATTGGCAACCAGGTAATTCCAAGCCCCTAAGGCAGAATTTACATTATCTATGGCAACTTGGCTTGAAAGGCTGGCACCGGTTACCTGAACTATATCTGTGGGACTTTTCGGATCTATTACTACACGATTTAGATATTCCGTCAGTTCTAAGCTTTTAAATCTATCGGTAAACCATGTCTCTTCAATACCTCCTGCATAGAGAGGAGTATCGCCTTGTATCAATACGCGGACACCCGCTATCTTTTCTTTCGCGTTATCTATAACTATAAGCATTTTTATAAGACCCTCATACCCCGTTGAAGTGGCAATAAAGGCAGATGGGTTATTGTCAATACTATAGACTTTTTCTATGGCCGGGAAGTTTTCTTTTATAATGGGATTATCCAAAGCTCCATCAATAACTTTAATTTTGCCCGCTTGAGGCAGAATTTCCTTAATCATTGCTTTTTCTACTCTTGTATCATTCTTGTACCATAAGGCACCGGATACACCGATAGCAATTATCAGGAGTATTATAATATAAATCTTGTTACGTTTCATTTTGATACCTCTACTCAACAATTATTTTTGCTATATTACTGACCCACTGGGGTTTATTCATGTCATCAACTTCTTTTTGCCCCACCACAAGGCGGAAGGGTGCCCCTTTTTTCGGGTCAAAATCTTTTCCATTTTCATGCCATGCTATGATAACGGGGAATTTTTTTCCTAGATTATCCTGATCTATATAGTCTTCTTTTAAAGCTAATTCCACCGATAGTTCCTGTGCATACCCGTCAGATGCAACAAATTTTATTTTTGCGGCGGTACTTTTCAGGCCTGCTTGATCTAATATGGCCTTTACTTTTACACCTTTAAAATGAAAATGTTCTCTGGTGCCATAGCTGTTCAAAGAGTAAAAGTCATCTTCAAAATACGCATCCTTCATAGCTTTTAGTTCATCAAGTGATAAGGTTATTTCTTTTTCCACACCGGAACCTTCTATTTTCATGGATGAAGAATCGTCCTTTATTGGAGCCTCCGGAGGTTTTGGTTTTGTATCATCAACTTTAGGTTCTGAAGGAGGTATTACCGGAGTATCCGGAGCTTTTTCTTCTTCCTTATTATTGGTCACCTCTGCCGGATCTTCTTCTTTTGGTTTTTCCGCATTTTCGTCGGGAGCAGCTTCATCTTGTTTTTCTATTTCAATAATATTTGAGTCAGGCTCATTTGTATTTACCTTTGGCTGACATGCTGTAAGTATGCATAATGCCAATATGAGGCTTAAAAATGCAATTAGTGTTTTTTTTGTTATCTTCATACTTCACCATCCAATATTTATCACATTTCTGTCATTCTGAATTTGGTAACCATTGCCTTACATCTATTTCTGTCATCCTGAGTGAAAGCGAAGGATCCTGACCCCAAAGGAATACCCTAAGCCAGTGTCTGGAGGCCAGTGGCCAGGAGCCGGTAATAGATTCTTCACTGCGTTCAGAATGATAATACGGGAGGGGCAGAAGCCCCAACCCTTACATTACATCCATTTCTGTCATCCTGAGCGATAGCGAAGGATCCTGACCCCAAAGGAATACCCTAAGCCAGTGTCTGGAGGCCAGTGGCCAGGAGCCGGTAATAGATTCTTCACTGTGTTCAGAATGATAATACGGGAGGGGCAGAAGCCCCAACCCTTACATTGCATCAATAATATCCATTAATAGTTTTATTATCTTTGCTGCACTTGCTCTGTCTGCACTGCCTTTGGGGTCAAAGATACCGCCGGGTTTGCCTTCGATTATGCCGGCTCTTTGGACTATTCCTATGGCTTTACCTGCCCATGGGCTTATTTTTGCATCATCAGTGAAATCTATAGGATCACTGACTCTTGGCAATTTGATTTTCGCGGCATCTGCAAAACTTAGTAGCATTGAAGCCATTTCTTCTCTTGTTATCATATCACCTGGGCGGAAATTGCCATCTGTACTGCCTGCATCCACGCCATTTTCTCCTGCCCAATTGACATAATCCGTGTACCATTGACCTTTTGCAACATCTTTGAATGAATTTTTGGCACTTTTTACATCAATATCTTTTTTGGTGCTTATAATGAATTTTACGAATTCAGCTCTTGTCAGTGTGTTATTTGGGCTATAGGTATTTGGACCCGTTCCATTTGTTACACCTTTTTCATAGAGGTATAGTATATGTTCTTCAGCCCAATGGCCTACCACATCGCCAAAAGGTGCTTTAGCATCCACGGGAATAGTTCCGCCTGTCCCTTCCACTACAAATTTTACAACATTTTTCAAGCATGCGCCTTGATTTTGATGTGTTACAAGTCTCAAGGGTCCGCCGTCATTTCCACTTGTGTATCCGTCACTGTTTGTATCTGTAACCAAAGGAACACCGTCCCCTGCGTAGGAAAGAAGAATAATCTTTCTATCCAAACCATCGGCAATACCTTTTTCCAATGCGTCTTTGCCGAATACGGAAAGCAAATCTCGTGAGAAACCGTCGGAAGCCACTACTTTAACAGAGGTAAGCTCGACGCCTATTTTGAGTACCGCTTTTTCCGATATCAGTTTCCATACATTCAGGCCTTCATGCTGATGTTCGCCTATATAGAAGTAGCTGTCCCTGTGGATAACATCGTCCATTGCCTCAAGTTCACGCAAACTGAATTTAACTGGTTTTGCAAGGGCTGTTCCTTCCAACTCCAAGAATGTTGTATCAAGATACTGGCTGTATGTGGGGCTCATATCATGTTTCCAGCTTGATACAGCAGAAGCCTTTACAGTTATTTTTGCTACATCCTTAACGGTGCTTTGCGAGTTCATATCATCTGCCGACTTTTGTCCCAGAACTAGGTATAAGGGGCCTCCCGAGTTTCCATAAGTAGCATCATAACCTTTGGAATCCTTATCAGTAACTAAGGGTTTTCCATCATCAATGTTTTTGTTTTCTATATTGCTTGAGCCATAGGCCAAAATCATTTTAAGCTCGGGATTCATTACATCGGACAACGGGAAAGTCATGGTTTTTCCGTCGGATGCAGTGATTATTATTTCACTTGCATTGGATTGCAGGCCAACATCTTCCGATCTTAGGAAGCTGTATAGGTCAATGCCTCTATAACGCATTTTGCTTTCGGAGGTCGCTTTTTTAATACTATAATCTGCTGTTATTACAAGATTCTGCTTACCCTCAATATCAGAAACTTTGAAGGTTTTGGGGGCGGCTAATCTTGTCCCGGGGCCTTCAATTACAATTGTTTTTCCGGCCAAATCTTTGTAAGGTGCATCTATATGTGCGTATTTATCCGGTTGTAAGTTGATTGTGATAGAAGTAACGCCGCTAAGTGTTTTTGCATCAGGTATTAATGCCATGAGGGGACCGCCGTCATTTTTCACATTAATCTTTTCACCGGTTCCATCTGTATAGGTATTTACATAACCTTCAGCATTTTTATCCGCAACCATGGGTGATCCATTTTTGGCAAAAGCAAGGACGGGCTTTCCTTTTGCTGCGAATATATCATCCAGGCTAACTTTTAGTTCTGAATCACCATTTGCCAATATTACGGTTCCTTTACTACCCGGTATTGCTACTTTTTCTTTTAGGAAATAATCTAAATTCACACCTTCGTATAAATCTTCATAAACATTATCACCTTTTTTAACTCCGAATACGGATTTAACTTTTGCTTTTACTTTTTCCGTGTTTTTCACATCGCTGCCATAGATCATGTTTTCTATATCTTTTATTGTATAATCTTGTTTTTTAAGAATGCTTCCGTCCATACCGATAACCGTAACATTTATCTTATTGGAAGAAAGGGCATTATATATTTTATTTGGGTTTTGGCTATGAGTACTATAGTTGATTTCTTTTCCGACTATAATTTTATCTAAAAGTTTTGCCTGCTTTGATCCGTTGGCATGATAGTATTCGGTTTTTCCATATATAATGCGCACCGGTCCCCCGTCATTACCGAGACCGCTTTTGTACCCGTCAAGGGTGTTTTTGATTACATAGGGATACCCGTTAACTCCGTATGCAACTAAAACTGGGAATCCGGTTGCGCGCAAGTCATCCGCATCTTTTGAAATGTATTTGCCGTCGTTTAAGTCTAATGGATTTTTTTCGTAATATTTAAATAGGTTTGGATTGGATATCTGTGCCAAGGTAAACTTGTCAAAATCTTTGTATCCATCGGTTGCCGTAAATTCGACTAAGGTTTGGGAATCGGCACCTTTGGACATTGATTCAGGAATGCCTGCTTTTTTTAGCAAGTCCCATAGTTTAACGCCTTCATATTCGTTTACATACCAATAATTTGAGTTGGATAGGTTATATTCGGCTCTATAACCCATACCACCGGTTGCGGGTAAACCGTTTTCGTATTTCACCATATCTTCTATTTCTTTTACTGTGTAATTTACTTCTCTGCCTAACTTGTCCCCTGTTATAGTGATTACATATTCCGAGTTTTCGGGAGAAACATATGGGGCTTTATCATGTTTATACCCGGGAGTGACTTTCTCAGCCACATATATATAAGCCATATTGCCAAACTTGGTATAACCGGGATTCGGGTCTTTTGCGAAAACAGATTTATCATATACTAATTTTATACATCCATCATCATTACCTAAAACAGAATCTTTTCCGGGTTCTCCATCATATACAAAAGGCATAGCTTTGGAGCCGTCTGCCGTTCCTGTGCCATAGGCAACTATTATGGGTTTTTTGGCTGCTTCGGCTTGTTTTATCTCATCAAGAGTAAATTCCGCTACAGTTTGCCTTACTCTGTTTTTAATCAGCACTTTATAAGCAGAGTTGGTGAGTTTAATGCCTGTTTCACCGGAGGTCATGTTTCTTAACAGATAATCCAATCGGATACCTTCATATTTAAGAGTAGTTGCTTTGCCATCTCTAACATCGGTGTAGTCTCCGCGGTATGCCCCTGCATTCTGGTTTTCCACTTCCCTTACCGAAAGAGGTATGCTTGCTTCCAGGCCGGGACCTTCAAAGGTTAATGTTGCGCCTGTTATAGCATCAACGTTATAGGGTTCCTTGCCGGATAAACCTCCGTTTGTTATATGTTTGAAAGGGCTCACAGTGTAATCTGTACCACCTGCGGGAATAACTTTTATCTCATTTATCAGTTTTAGCAAAGAACCTTCCTGATTATATATTCTGAAATAACCTTCTATGGAAGGATCATTTTTTGCAGTATCGCATACTGCTTTTACATCATTTGCATTTTCACCGATTTCATAAACCAATATGTATTGACTTGTTGAATTTTTTGTATCTTTAATTGTAATGGGGTCATTAGGGTAACCGTCTGCTGAAATGAACTCGATTTTATCATTGTCATTGTAACCCTTTAAAAGTTCAACCAAAGGCACTCCCACGCAATAGTCGGTCTTCAAACCTCCTTTTGTATTGTAAGACCAATTACCTGTTATTCTCGGCATAAGAAGAATTTCTGCCCTCGTGTAATCCTTGCCTCCAATATTTATGGCAGGAGACAACTCTTCGCCCACAAGAATTTTCTGAATGGTCTTGTTAAATAAAGGGTTACTCATTTCTTCCACATGTTGTTGCCCTACCATCAAATGTGGTGCAACATTGTCAGGCAGTTTTTCCAAGGAGCCGGCTGTGGGTATAACACCGGGATTTCCTCTTTCACCTGCTTCTTCAAATGAAAGGATTGTATCTACGACAACTTTGCCCGATGAATCGCCGGAAGCAATTTTTGGGAAATAGTATCTTTCAACGCCAAAAGAAGGGGTTATAAGTTTTTTTGAGGTGGTGGAATCACCTTTGTGTCCCGGATCAAAAGTGACGGTATAACCGTCTCTGGCTATAAAGCCGATTTTAAAATTGTTATACTTGTCCGCCCCAAATCCGGATTTTGCAAACAAATCTTTGACCTTAACACCTTTACCCAGGTAAATACTTTTGGTGGGAGTGGTGTTGATTGTAGAGTATAAATTAGTTGCCTGTGACATTGCATTTAATTCGCTTTGCGTATAGGACTTTTCACTTGTTAATCCTATACCTGTTCCCGAGACAACTATAACAGGTTGTACTGTTTTGGGATTCCATGAATCCGCATAGACGGCACCCATAGATGTGAATATTAACGCCAGTGCCATAAAGAGTGCCAAACCTTTTTTGTAATGAAATTTTTTGGTTATGTAGTTCAAAATATTTCCTCCTATCTATATTGTTTGCTTCTTGCTTCTTGCCTCTTGCTTCTTGCCTCTTGTCTCTTGTCTCTTGTCTCTTGTCTCTTGTTGCTTGCTTCGTGTCTTTTGCTCTTGTCCTTATACATATTGCAGTAAAATAAAAATGACATTTTTAAAGTATTCCTTATCACCTCACAAAGTATATTATTCAGAAGTGCTTTGTTTTAATATGTTTAGAAAACATTGCGTATATTAATAACAAAAAAAACTTCTTTTTGCAAAAAGAAGTTTAAGATAACTTTATGACTCCTTTTCACATTGGAAGGCAATGCAGTTTCCTGGCATGCCCTATCGTTTTATTCATCATGCAAGGTTTCTTGTTTAGATAAATAAAATCGGAGTATTATGATGGTATTTAATTTTATCCGTATATTTATTATAATGTTAAAAAAATATCATTGCAAGGATATTTGACCATTTGGATCTTTCATTTATATGGTAGTTACTGTTCAAGCTATGGCTCATACATGATAGCAGACTGTTATATTTGACATGATTGCTGAGTTACAAGGCTAATGACCTGCGGGCTGGCATGGAAACCAGCCCCTACAACGGGCGAAATCAAAATATATACGATATAATTTGTTTAGATTGCATAAAAGATTCCTTCCGGTGTGTGATTTCGCTTTTCCGACTTTTCGCTAATAGACCTTGTGAACAGCTACCATATATACAACCTACAAGAATTTTAGCTTTTCCGGTTTAAAGGCAGCTAAAAGCCCCATATCTGAACGTTCCCGGCTATAGCATTCCAATGTTATATCTGTATTGGCTATCATATGGGTAATCATGCTGCGGCTGCTTACCGCACCGGTTCTTATGCCCTTTTTTACTCCGATGGAGTCTTCTGTCAGGCTGTTAAAAAAGCCGGATAGAGGATAACCTGTCTTTGCGGTTTTCGGTTTACTTCGGTCATAAACAGGGGGAAATTCCGTTTCATAAAAAGCATTGCCTGTGTGAAGAGCTAAATATAAATCCATACCCCTATAAGCGTACCATTCATCCATGTTGTTGCACAAAGAAAAACCTACCGGCAGAATGCCGTCCCTGTATCCTTCGACTATGGCAAGAAGAACCCTTTTGCCGTTATCCAACGCCTTTTCCATTATGCCTTTGATATCTCTTATGTGTTGCGGCTTTTCCATGGTGGTGTATACGGGTAATGATTTTGCATAGATGTCCGTCGCATAAGTTTTGCCCTCATGACTGTTAATCCCTCTGAATGCATAGCCTTCCTTTGCTATTACAATATAATCCGGTAAGTATTCCTTAAAGTTTGGATGCAAGTGGTCATGGAAGGAGAGCACATCATTTTTATCAATTACTTGCGCTATGTAAGGGTGGGATTCCAAAACATGTTTATCTTCTTTGGAAGCCCCTGATATTCCTGCTACTGAGGCACCCCATATCCAGGATTCAAGCAACCCTTTTGTAACCGGTTGGGTTATCTCTTTTATAAGGGGAACAAATCCAAAAGTCATAACGATAATAGGTTCATAACCGTTTTTATCTGAAAAGGAAAGGATATCATTTATTATTCGATTCTGCCTTTGTTTGCTTTGTGCAAGGTTTTCGGGGATGTAAACCTCAGTATAGAGGGGTTGAGTATAAGATAAATGCATCCAATGGGGATCGTGAAGGTTTACAATTCTCTGTGCCGCATTTATCACCCATTCTATCGAATCATCGTTTCCGTCACCGGGGTAGGGGAAATCCTTTAAAAGCTTACTTATCTGACTGTATTTATCTTTTGCTGCCGTGATCTTACGTCCTGTTGATAATTCCAACACATTTTGCCAGCCGCTCGCATCTATCATTCCTAACATTATACATTCCTCCGATCATATGTAATAGGGAGCTTATGCCCACATTTTCTGCAAACCCCCACTTGAGAATCATCATTTAAAAACTTTGCGCCGCAAGCACAATCACATACACGTTCTATGGTAATATTATCACAAACAGGACAGATTGTATCAACCCAATTGGATCCGATAAAATTACCAAAGTAGGTATAGGGAAGTTTGTCTTTTACGTTTTTTACCAAGGAGGCCAGGTATTCAACATCAGGGGGAGCATCATCAGCCAAAAGGTGCTTTGGCAGCACCCTAAAAACATGCCATGCTATCTCGGGGCCTATTTTATACAGAAAATCCGCAATGGCTGGAATTTCGTTTTCATTTCCGTTTGAAACAATAGGCGTAGTTATTTCAACATGGGAAATAGGGGAGAGGTATTCGATGTTTCTTAAAACCGGTGACACGCTTGGAAGCCCCAAGTTTTCCTTATAAAACTTATCCGAAATAGACTTCAGGCTTATATTAAAAAAGTCAAAATTATCAGCAAATAGTGTTGCGGTTTCTTCAGTAAAAAAAGCATTGGTAGAGCATCCCACAATAAGCCCATGTTTTTTTGCTTCTTTTGCCACGGCTATGGCAGAAGGCAGATTAACTGTAACCTCATTAATACCGAAATGTATGCCTTTAAAATTGCTTCTTAAAGCCTGTCCAACAACCTCCGTAGGGGTCATTATAAAAGTAATTGGGTTCTGTGGTTTGATTGTTAAGCTTGCATTAATGCAGTAAGAACAGCCGGCGTTACAATTAAAAGAACCTATCTGTAAAAACCTTTGGTTCGGCCATGCATGAAATATAGGTATGCGTTCAACATAGATTCCGTGGCACCTGGTCCATTGATTTGGGTGCCTCTCTACTATTTTATTGTTTTTCTCTTCATACATTCCACAAATGCCATCGCCTTTTGACAAATCACAAAGCCATTCACAATACTTACAAAGCATTATATTTTCTCCTTTTTATAATATTTTATAAATTGTTTATCATATATGATAAACTGCATACAGCTTTTTAAACTGGAGGTATGTGTATAGGACTAAGGTGCCTATAGCATTTTCAAAGTTTTGCCGGAATGCAGGCTGAACGCGACAGCTCCGGAATATCTATAATTTTCAAATCCGTATTATATACTTCATTCAGCAAATCTTCTTTAAGTATAGCATCCGTGCTTCCGGTTTTCATGTGGCCTTCCTTATCTAAAATTGCCGCACTCCCGCCTAAAAGCATTGCATGATCCGGATTGTGGGTGGTTATGACGATGGAATAGCCATCCTTTGAAAGCTTTTTAATCAATTTTAAAACATTTATCTGGTTACCATAATCCAAATGAGCTGTGGGCTCGTCAAAAAGTAGAACTTTTGGCTTGCATACTATGGAACGGGCTATTAGCACTTGCTGCATTTCACCGCCGCTTATTTCCGTGTAAGGTTTGTCGGATAAATATGTAATATTAAGTGATTCCAATGCACTCCATGCAGCCTCCATATCCTTTAAACTCGGTCTGTTGTATGCTTTGATTACCGGGGCTCTGCCCATGAGGACAAAATCAAAAACCTTGTAACCAAAGGAGGGGTTGTGGTTTTGCGGCACGTAGCCAACCAAACTCGCAATTTCCTTCATGCCCAACTTTCTTATGTTTTTGCCGCATAATTGTATTTCCCCGATGGATGGGGTTATCAGATTCTTCATACAATTAAGCAGAGTGCTTTTCCCAGATCCATTTAGACCTAAAATGCTTAAGATTTGTCCCTTTTCAATAGTAAAGGTGATGTCTTTCAAAATCGTTTTTTTATTCGGATAGTAGCGAAAGGATATATTTTTTACATTATATATCATTGTAATCTCATCCTTTGTCTATAGAGCAGCCAACCATAAAAAGGTGCTCCTATTAGTCCAGTAAGAATGCTTATAGGCATTTCAGCCGCCCCCAAAGTCCTGTTTATTGTATCTACTAGTAACAGGAAGGTTGCCCCCATAAGAAACGATGCAGGCATAAGCTTTGTATTGTCCGGCCCCATAATCATCCTGGCAAAGTGCGGAATTATGAGACCGACCCAACTGATGGTACCTGAAATGCAAATGGAGCTGGCGGTTAATAGAGTTGCACATATAATTGCTATATACCTGATTTTTGCTACATTCACCCCTAAAGATTTAGCTTCTTTTTCCCCTAATGATATTATGTCTATCCACCATGATATAAAAAATAGAATGCTGGTTGAGATGATTATCGGAAGTACAACACTATATATGGTATTTAAGGTTATATATGAAAAACTGCCCATCTGCCAATATATAATAGTGGCAAGTTCTTTTTCTGGGTCTGCCATATACTTGATTAACCCCATAATTGAAGATGCGGCTCCACCAACTACAATGCCCGACAAAACTAATATTATGTTGGAATCATTTCTTATAAGTCTCGGTATAGTTAAAGTAAGCATTACTGCAAAAAGGCCACCTAAAAATGCAAAAAGCTGAATGTATACAGAAGATAAGGACATTATAATTGCCAATGCGGCACCTATGCAAGACCCGGCAGATACACCCAAAAAGTCGGGGGAAATTAACGGGTTTTTAAATATTCCCTGATAGGCAGCCCCAGATATGGAAAGGGAGGAACCTACCAAAACTGTTGCCAAAATTCGGGGCAAACGTAAACCCAATATCACATTTTCAGTCATTGTATCCCAGGAACCGTTTTTGTTTATTATTTTATATAAAAGTATTTGTGAAATTTCTTTGATTGATACAGGATACTTGCCTGTGTATAGGCTTAGTATCATGAGTGTCAACAGCAGAAATAGAAATAGCAGAATGAAGAAGTTATGCTTTCTTCTTTGTTTTTTTATAATCTCCATAAAAACCTCACATATATTTTAACTACGCGTAAGTGCTGAATATATTTACAATAATTTTTATCAAAATACTAAGGTTTATAAAACATTTTTATATTAGTAATAACAGCAATAATTTTTAATAACCTAAGTAGTCTTTTGTAAATCTTATACCATAAGCCGTATCATAAAACATATCAACTTCCAATAAGAATTCCTCCTCGCTATATAGTTCTGGATACATTTGGGTTAACATCCACAAGAAACCCAATACTGTGGCCAGACCGGGGAATTCCCATGAGTCCCTGTCGCTGGGTACAAGCAGTACCCTTTTGTTTTTTACCGCATTAAGTTCCGACCAGGTGGGGTCGGTCATTAAATCATCCAGGTTATATTTGGAAGCTATGCTGTTAGTTAAAAATATAAAATCAGGATTCCACTGAAAGATTTTTTCTGCGCCTACAATAGGCCAGATTTCCTTGCTTTCAATGTCCTTTGCCATATTGATGCCACCGGCTGTCTCAATTAGATAGGACTGAAGCATATTTCCGGAAGCAACCTTGCCTATTTCACTTCCCATTACAATGGCGGTATATTTTTTATCATCCGGGATGTTTGAAGTGATGCTTTTGGCAAACTCAACTTTTTTGTTGTAGTAATCTATTAAAATTTTTGCTCTTTCTTCGGCACCTAATATTTTACCTAACAAGAAAACGGTTTCCAGTATTTCTTCGGTGCTTTCCGGTGCTATACCTATGGAAGGAATGCCTAAAGCGGACACGGCTTTTAGGGTTTCCATATCGGTAGCTCTGTGGATAAATACATCCGGGTTCAGCTTGGCCATGGCTTCCATATCCGCTCTGCCTTTGCCGACGGTACTTATATGGGCTAAGGATGGGCATATCCGGTTAAACATATCATTGGATGAGCCTATGGCTACGAATTGTTCACCTTTTCCCAGGGCAAGGATAAAGTTTGTAGCCAATCCGAAAACTACTGCTATGCTTTGGGTATTATTCTTTATTTCAACAGTTCTGCCGGCTTGGTCTGTTACTATAAAGGTACTTTTTTTGTCGGCGTTTTCTTTACTTGCATTACTCGTTTCTATCGGCCGGCAAGCTGTTAAAGATAATAGCATTGCAATTGACAATACAATCGCAATGGACTTTTTATGCACATAAAATTTTATAATAAAGATCACTTCCTTCTTCTTTTAGATTCTTCTTTGCTCCAACTTAGAAAGACAGCCATGTTCTCTAAATTTGATTGGGAATGTTCTTCATATCTTTTTAAAAACCGTCTCATAATCAGATGTTTTTTGCGCGTAAATGAAGGTCTGTTTGTCAGTAAAAAAAAGCATATATTAGCCAAATCGCTTCTTGGGTCCCCGTAACCCATATCCTCAAAATCCAAACCGTAAATTATTCCCTCTGAGTATATAAAGTTTCTAAGAT
>CAZQHS010000015.1:0-20814 GCA_964593485.1 uncultured Clostridiaceae bacterium | reverse complement strand
GATGGTTCCGTAGAAGGTGAAACATATAGTGCAAAAATGGACTATTATGACTGGGGCAAGGCGGTTCCTATATTTGATGACCATGGGAATATTCTATTTGTCTTAGCCATATCAAGGGATATAAGTTTTATAAAAAGAATTCAAAAACAACAAGAAGAGCTACTAAAAAGATATGAAGCACTTTTTATGAATAGCCCTGACGGTATTTTGTGCATTGACGAGAATCATATAATCTTTGATGTTAATGAGAGCTTTTTAAAACTATTCGGTTATACGAGAGAAGAGTGCTTAGGTAAAGATCCTGACGATTTGGTACAGGCTATTTATTCAGTAAACCCGTGAACCGAAAAGAAGCGGAAATGTTTTTAATAAAAAAAATGGCATCGACTTATTAAATACAATAATCTGTTATTGTTACAGCTCACACTTGTTTTTAACCCTTTACAATTATTGGTATTTGATAAAGATTGCGTTGTGGAAAGGATTAGGGACTGTTAGCGAAATGAAGGAAAAGCGAAATCAGACCAGCTAAAGGAATTACCATATGCTATATATATAATTTAACTGAGAAATTTTGATTTCGCCCGTAGTGAGCCTACAGTCCTTTAGCCTTGTAACTCAGCAATCATGTCAAATACAATAATCAGCTAACATAAGTAAGTCAAAATATGAATAGTAAATTGTGCTATTTGAAAAAATATAAATAAATTTTAATATTCTTGTATATTATAATGAATAGGTATATAATAATTATTAGTGTTACGCCAGGCCTGTGGTTGAAAGTCGACGCCAGTCGCAGGCGAAACGACCCACGTAAGCAAAATATGGTTTTGTGAGCATGGTGCGGCTTAGGGGTAAGCCCGTCCAGAGCAATCTGAGAGGAGTATCAGTGAGGAGCATAATGCTTGAGCGAGGCTTCCAGACGGCGAGTGTGGGGGCAAAGACCAGGTCAGCTGGCGAGAACCAATATCAGGGTATAGGTGATTGGTTGAGAACGTTTTTTCCGGATATTCGAAAAATCTTGTTCTATAGGCCTACCTAACCTAAGTAAAAAAGAAAGAGGGATTTTTCATGTATCAGGACAAAACGTTAGTATGCAAAGACTGCGGACAGGATTTTACTTTTACAGTTGGTGAGCAGGAATTTTACGCAGAAAAAGGTTTTCAAAACGAACCTGCAAGATGCAAAGATTGCAGAATGTCAAGAAAAGCTAATGCAAACAGCGGAAGAAGAGAAAGAGTCATGTATGATGCAGTTTGTGCATCATGCGGCAAAGAAACTCAGATTCCGTTTAACCCAACCAATGACAGACCTGTATATTGCAGAGAGTGCTTTGAATCAAGAAAAAATATGTAAATAGAACAGCCGCGAAAGCGGCTGTTTTATTTGCTAAACGATTCTTAGCATCCTTGTTAATAAATATACACCACATTGAATTATTATACATCCACCTCAAAGAAACCTTTTCGACAATTTTTTCTTTCACAGGAAATTAACAAATTCTCCATAGTAAAAACATAGCAATATCAGCTTATCAACAGACTTATGCACACTATCCACAGATTCCTCATATTTAACCCATTAAAATCATAAAAAATTATCCACAACCAAGTTTCTCTTAAATTCCTTTTTTAATCCTTCAAATATCAATAATTGTCGAAGTTTTGGAAATAATGATAATTATGCAAGAAGATATAACATATATTTACAATAAAACAAAAAATAAGCCTTAATAACAGTTTTTATTCAGGTTTCTGTAAATTTATAATCACCTTTTAAAATTGCAGGATTATTTATCCTAATGTAGAATAAACTATATATGCGGTAGCATAATAGTTGCGAAAGGAGATGTTGTTATGCGTATAAAAGTCAGCGGCAAGAATATTGTGGTTACAGAGGCCTTGAAGGAAAGGGTAGAAAAGAAACTTTCCAAGTTTGAAAAGTTTTTTAATCCGAGTACTGTGGCACATGCAACTTTGACAGTAGAGAAGAACAGACACATTTTTGAAGTCACTATTCCTTTTAATGGCGTGATTCTTAGAGGTGAAGAAGCTACCGATGACATGTATACATCCATTGACAACGTAGTGGAAAAGTTAGAAAGACAGATTGCAAGGCATAGAACAAAACTTGAAAGAAGAATTAAAGACGGCAGCGTAAGGTTCGATAATTTCAATTTTGAGGTAACAGAAGAGGAAAGCCCCGAACCCAAGATTGTAAGAACAAAAAGATTTGCTATGAAACCTATGCCTATTGAGGAAGCTGTCTTGCAAATGGAACTTTTAGGTCATACGTTTTTTATGTTTTATAACGCGGAAACGGAAGAGGTTAACGTGGTCTACAAGAGAAAAGATGGAAATTACGGTTTGATTGAGCCGACATTTTAATAAAAAAAGGTATCAGCCGGACTAATTAGTCCGGCTGAAACATTTTTTGCTTTAATTTGCTTTAATTAGAGGAATTATAAGATTTAAATCGAATATATAACAATTAATGGTCTATGAGGTGAAAATTGTGGAAGAAGTGATTATTATGAAGGAAGAAGACGTCAAATCCTTAGTCTGTAAAATACCCGGAATAATATCCTGCAAGGTTATCATGGGAGCGGACAATAAGATTGATGAGATGCACGTACTCTGCACCCACGGTAAAAATACCAAACAAATTGTGAGGGATATTCAATCGGCGGTAAATGCCAAATTCGATACGGATATTGACTATAAGGTAATAAGCGTCGCTCAAATAGATGTAGAGAACTTCAGAGAAAGCCGCCTTAAGATTGCAGGCATTTCAATCACGAATATGGGGAATACCATAAAAACCGTGGTAAGCTTGGAACATGAAGGCAGGATTTTCGAGGGATCTGATGTTAAAATAAAATCCTTGACCAATAAGTATAAGGCCATAGCAGGGGCAACTATTGCTTCTGTTGAAAACTTCATTAATTTGAAAGATGTTTTCTATTTGGAAGGGATAGAAAAGAAAAGAATAATCACTGAGGAAGTTTTCCTGTCAGTCATAGGCTATACATATAAAGATAATAACAATTTATTTTGCGGATGCTGTTTAATAAAAAGCGATGAAAATGAAGCAATAGCTAAATCGGCTTTGGATGCAATCAACAGAATAATAGGAACAATAGTTTAAAATTTGGCCGACATTTAATAGCGGAGAGGTTTGCCTGTTCTATTAGCGGAAGGACAGAGCCTAAAACTAAGGAGGGCAAACCATGAAAAAGCTAGTAGGAGTAATAATTACTATACTTTCAATGATACTGGCCGGTGGGGCACATTCAAGCTGGTTCTAGAACTATAATATAGAAAATGTCGGCCGATAAATTTAGAGGTGGAACAATGCCGAAAAAGTTAAAGTATTATACGATGTTTATAATAGGATTGGGCTTTTTATTTTTTTTATTGACTATTAAAGAGACACAGCTTATTGATTATGGAACATTCTTTTTCTTTCTTTTGTTAACAATAGTAACTGAGTCCCTTGCGGTTTTAACACCCAATGACAGGTGCCTATCCGTGGGTTTTGCAATAGGCATTACCTTAATTTTAGTTTTGGGAGTACCTCAAGCCTGCTGGATTTCAAGCCTTGGTATGATGCTGCGCATATTGACAGTAGATAACAAACGCTATCATGTATTTAACATACCTATTTACAAAACACTTTTCAACGGTTCAAACATCATGTTATCAACAGGTTTGGCCGGACTATGCTACGAAGCATTCGGCGGGGTTCCGGGTCAATTAGAGTTTATCAGTGCTTTTCCCATATCTATCAGTATCGCGGTATATATATTTGTCAATCATGTCATCATGACATTCTTGATGTCAATTTTAACAGGAGAAAAAGCCCTAAAACATTTTAGAACCAGTGTGTTTTGGGTTATCAGAGATAATTTAGCCTTGGCACCTTTGGGTATAATTATGGCTCTGGCTTATACAAGCTATGGTGTTTTTGGAGTTTTGCTATTCTTCGGACCTTTGCTTCTTGCCCGTTATTCATTCAAACTATATTTTGATATGAAAAAAATCTACGTTGACACGGTAAAGGCCCTATGCCGAGCTGTGGAAGAAAAGGATCACTATACTCAGGGACATTCCATGAGGGTATGTGATTTGTCATGTAAATTGGCCAAAAGGCTGGGACTCAGCGAGAAAAGGATAGAAAACCTTAGAATAGCAGCCATGTTGCACGACGTAGGCAAAATAGGTATAGACGAAAACATTTTGAGCAAGCCGGGTAAGTTGACGGATGAGGAATACGAAAAGATAAAAGAACACCCGGCCATAGGTGCAAGAATCATCAGGGAAGTACATTTTTTGAAAAATGTTGCGAATATAATAATGAGCCATCACGAAAGATTTGATGGTAAAGGTTATCCCAACGGTATCAAAGGTGAAGACATATCCACGGAGTCAGGGATTTTATGCATAGTTGACGTATTTGATGCCTTGACATCGGACAGGCCTTATCGTAGAGCCATGACCTTAGCGGAATCTTTAAATATTATAAAAAAGGATACGGGGGTTTTCTTTAATCCCAAAATTGCAAAAGAGTTTGTGAAAATGATTGAAGAAGATAAGGAGTGGCAAGAGAATGTTAGTTGAAAGCCTTGTCGCTTCGCTAATAATCGGTAAAATAAGGGGAGGGAAGTTTTCCAATATCGGCCAGGAAGAAATAAAAGGATGGTTTCTTATCGTTTCATCCTTTTTCTTAGAATACGGGGCTGTTTTTTTTGCCTGTAGGGATAATGATTTTGTAAAAACCAATATTTTTTATATACATTTGCTTTCCTACATATTGTTATTTGCCGGCATTGCCATGAATATAAAAAAACCGCCATTTCAAATAATGGCTGTTGGGGTATTGTTAAATCTTATAGTGATATTGGCAAACGGTGGTCAAATGCCTGTATCTGTATGGGCAATGGAAAAAACGGGACTGGAGAGAAACATTGAAATGATATGTGAGAAAGCTGATATAGTTCACTGTTTGATGGAACCCTCCACCAAATTATGGTTTTTGGGAGATGTTTTTCCCATAGGGAGAAAAGGATTTTTTGCCTATGTGGTGAGCTACGGAGATATAATCATGTCTATTGGTGTTTTTGTCTATATACAGCAACTTATGTTAGGGAAACGTGTGTGAGCACTCACGAAACGCATTTCAAAAAAATTCATATTTTTCGCGTTCTTGTTATAATATATTCAATATGATAAAATTAGTAATGCTAAATTCAGATGGATTTTGATTAAAGTGTTTGAGTTTAGACAGTGAATTATTGAAATGAATCGTTTAAATTATAAGAGGATTTGGTATCCTCTTAATAATAACGGAAATTTTAGGAGTGAAATTACTATGTCCTTTTTTGGCAGATTGTTCGGTAATGAAAACGAAAAAGAAATAAAAAAGATTGAAAAAATTGTGGATGGGATAGAAGCACTGGAAGGCGAAATAAAAGCTTTAAGTGATGATGGATTAAAGGCAAAAACCCTTGAGTTTAAACAAAGATTGGAGCAGGGCGAAACATTGGATGACATATTGCCCGAAGCCTTTGCCGTGGTGAGGGAAGCTTCTGAAAGAACCTTGGGTATGAGGCATTTCAGAGTTCAGCTTATAGGCGGCATGGTATTGCACCAAGGCAGAATAGCGGAAATGAAAACCGGAGAAGGCAAAACTTTGGTAGCAACTTTACCAGTATATCTGAATGCTTTGGAAGGCAAAGGAGTCCATGTAATAACCGTTAACGATTATTTGGCCACCCGTGACAGTGAGTGGATGGGACAGATATACAAATTCTTAGGTCTTTCCGTAGGACTTATTGTTCACGGACTTGACAATGAGGAAAGACAGAGAGCCTATAACAGTGATATCACCTATGGAACAAACAATGAGTTTGGTTTTGATTACTTGAGAGATAATATGGTTATATATAGGGAACAAATGGTTCAACGGGAGCTGAACTATGCCATAGTGGACGAAGTTGACAGCATCCTTGTGGATGAAGCAAGAACACCTCTCATCATATCCGGTGTAGGTGAGAAATCTACCAATCTGTATTTTGCTGCGGATAGTTTTGTAAAAACCCTTAAAAGAGGGGAAGATTCCAAAGAAGAAAGTCGTTCAGAGCTTTTATCCCAATATTGGGATGGGGGTTCCGATGAAAATGAAGATGATATTAAAAGAAAAGGAGATTTTACCGTAGACCCCAAAGCAAAATCCGTACTATTGACGGATAGCGGAGTGGCTAAAGCGGAGAAATTTTTTGGTATAGAAAATTTGGCTGACCCTGACAATATGGAGATACAGCATCATATTAACCAGGCTTTAAAAGCCAGGGCTATAATGAAAAGGGATATAGATTACGTAGTTAAAGACGGAGAAGTAATAATAGTGGATGAGTTCACCGGAAGGCTTATGATGGGCAGACGTTACAGCGAGGGACTGCACCAGGCCATTGAAGCCAAAGAAGGAGTAAAAGTTGAAAGAGAGAGTCAAACCCTTGCCACTATAACTTTTCAAAACTATTTCAGGATGTATGATAAACTTGCCGGCATGACAGGTACGGCAAAAACGGAAGAAGATGAATTCAGGGCAATATACAATCTTGACGTTGTGGTTATTCCAACGAATATGCCCATGATAAGAGCGGATTATGCCGATTCTGTTTATAAAAATGAAAGAGGAAAATTCAATGCGGTAGTTGATGAAATAATAGAATTACACGGAAAAGGTCAACCTGTTTTGGTGGGCACGATAACCATTGAGAAGTCAGAGCTTTTAAGCAGCATGTTAAAGAAAAGAGGCGTAACCCACGAAGTTTTGAATGCCAAATATCACGATAAGGAAGCGGAGATCATAGCAAAAGCAGGGCAGATGAATGCGGTTACCATTTCCACCAACATGGCCGGCAGAGGAACGGACATCGTCTTGGGTGGCGGAGTGAAGGAGTTAGGTGGGCTCCATGTAATCGGCACGGAAAGGCACGAGTCCAGGCGTATCGACAATCAGCTCCGAGGGCGTTCCGGCAGGCAGGGGGATATGGGGAGCAGCAGGTTCTATATATCCTTGGAAGACGACCTTATGAAACTTTTTGGCTCCGAGAAATTAATGGGTTTGGTAGAAACCTTGGGCATGGAAGAAGATATGCCCATTGAACACGGGCTTTTGACAAAATCCATAGAAAACGCCCAGAAGAAAGTAGAAGGCCGAAACTTTGATATTAGAAAGCATGTGCTACAATATGACAACGTAATGAACAAACAAAGAGAAGTCATATATGCCCAAAGACGTCAGGTTCTCATGGGAGAGGATATAAAAGCATCAATTATGGATATGCTAAATGAAGTCGTATCCGATGCGGTGGATGCTTATACCGCAGGAAGTCAATACCCGGAAGAATGGGATATAGCAGGGCTTTTGGAATATTTGCAATCTGTTTATTTGCCCAAGAGAAGCATGAAAAAAGAAGAAATAGAAGGCATGGGGAAAGAAGAACTGAAAGAAACCCTCTTGGAAAAGAGCCTTGGTCTTTATGAGAAAAAGGAAGCCGAAATAGGCAGTGAAGACATGAGGGAACTTGAAAGAGTTATATTGCTCCGGGTTGTAGATACTAAATGGATGGACCAATTGGATGCCATGGATCAGTTGAGGGAAGGCATCAACCTCAGGGCTTACGGTCAGCAGGATCCTGTTCAGGCATATCAGGTGGAAGGCTACGATATGTTCATGGAACTGATAAAAAGTATAAAAACCGATACGGTTAAGCATATTTTTAATGTCAGTGTAAACAGGATGCCCCAGAGGGAAAAGGTGGCAGAACCAGTGGCAACAAATGAAGGCGGCGGCGGTGGCGTAAAAAAACCTGTGGTAAAGGAAACAAAAGTAGGAAGAAACGACCCCTGCCCTTGCGGCAGCGGCAAGAAATACAAAAAATGCTGTGGAAGGTAGGGCCGGCTCTCGGCTGCTGGGCTCCCGGCCAGAAGCAAGGGGCAAGAAGCAGCGGTCAGATTAGGGTAGGGGCAGACGACTCTGTCTGCCCTCGTAGGGGAGACCTTTGGTCTCCCGGCAAGAAGCAAGAGGCAAGAGGCAGAGGTGGATATTGTCATCCTGAGGCACGAAGGATCTTGACCCCAAAGACGCGACCCCAATGCAAGAAGCAGATATGTTATAGGAGGAAAAATATGATTGAACTTGATAAATACAAAACACAATTACCGGAATTTGAGGCAGCAATAAAAGACATAGAGGTGTCTCTTTGACCCGGATAAATTAAAAACCCAACTAAAAGATTTGGAACAAAAAATGGAAAAGGAAGCCTTTTGGCAGGATTCGGAAGAGGCTGCCAAGACATTGCAAAAATCGAAGAGGCTGAAAGAAAAAATAGACCAAATAGAAACATTAAAGAACACCTTTGGGGACTTTAATGCATTATTAGACCTATGCGAAGAAGAAAACGATAAATCTTTGCTGGGCGAAATAGAAAAAGAATTTGTCGAACTAAAAGACGAAATAGATAGATTTACAATAGAAACTCTATTGACCGGCGAATACGACAAAAATAACGCCATATTTACCATACATGCAGGGGCCGGAGGAACGGAAGCCCAAGACTGGGCAGTAATGCTTCTTAGAATGTACACCCGTTGGGCGGAACAAAGTGGGTACACGGTAACAATATTGGATATGCTTAAAGATACAGAAGCCGGCATCAAAAATGCCACACTTTTAATCGAAGGAGAAAACGTCTATGGCTATCTAAAATCCGAAAAAGGCGTTCACAGATTGGTACGCATATCTCCTTTCGACTCGGCGGGTAAGCGTCATACATCCTTTGCATCTGTCGATGTGATGCCGGAATTAGATGACAGCGTTGAGATGGATATAAATCCGGATGATTTGCGGATAGATACCTATCGCAGTGGGGGTGCGGGAGGCCAGCATGTAAACAAGACGGATTCCGCAGTAAGGATAACTCATATACCCACGGGAACCACGGTTCAATGCCAAAACGAAAGATCCCAGCACAGCAATAAAGAAATGGCAATGAAAGTTCTTTATGCAAAACTTTTGGAGATAAAGGAGCAAGAACAAAAAGACAAAATCGAAGATATAAAAGGAGAGTACAGGGAGATAGCCTGGGGAAGCCAGATAAGATCCTACGTATTTCATCCCTACAGCATGGTGAAAGACCACAGAACAGGGGAAGAAGTGGGCAATGTGAATGGTGTAATGGACGGGGATTTGGACAGATTTATAAATGCATATTTGATATGGAAAAAACAGGCTTAGGTCTGTTTTCTGTTTTAGGAGGCAAGAAGCAGCGGGCAGTGGCCAGTGGCGGATATTGTCATCCTGAGGCACGAAGGATCTTGACCCCAAAGGAATACCTAGTCAAAGAAGCAAGAAGCCAGAAGCAAGAGTCAAAGGTCATATTTAAAACGAAAAGGGGGATAAAATTGAAAGAAAAATCGGATATAAAATGGGTTTTTAACAATTACCAAGGCAAAGAAAAAACAAAAATTGATTTTTTAAATCCAACCAAGGCAGAAGAAATCATAAAGTTTCATAAAAGTTTCCCCATGTATGAGGAAACGCCTTTAGTTCCTTTAAGGGAATTGGCGGATTCACTTTGTTTAAACAATATTTATGTAAAAGACGAATCAAAAAGATTTGGTCTTAATGCCTTCAAAGTCCTCGGAGGCTCTTATGCTTCAGCAGTTTATTTGACTAATAAATATTCCGCAGATTTATTGAATTATGGGGCTCTCAAAAAATTTGATTTCAAAGAAGACAAAATCTTGTTTGTAACCGCTACAGATGGCAATCACGGCAGAGGTATAGCCTGGACTGCCAATCAATTGGGTTTTGACGCAATAGTTTTTATGCCTAAAGGCTCAGCATTACATAGAATAGAAAACATAAGAAAAGAAGGTGCAAAAGTAGAGGTTTTGGACTGCAATTATGATGATGCGGTGAGATACGCCAAAAAATATGCAGAAGAAAATAACGGAATACTGATGCAGGACACGGCTTTGGACGATTACAAAGACATACCCCTATGGGTTATGCAGGGATATATGACTATTGCCCATGAGATAGATGCACAACTAAAACAAATAAAGCCCACCCATTTGATTTTGCAGGCCGGTGTTGGATCCTTTGCAGCGGCAATTTTAGGCTATTTTAAAAACATATACGGCGACGGTATAAAAGCAATAGTTGTGGAACCGGAAAAAGCAAACTGCATATATAAATCTGCTTTAATAAATGACGGTGAGCCCCACCCGGTCTTGGGAGATTTGGAAACAATAATGGCAGGGCTGTCTTGCGGGGAACCTAATCCCACTGCTTGGCCTATACTGAGAGATTATGGGGACTTGTATGTATCCTCCCCGGATTATATCGCTGAAGAAGGAATGAAGATGATGGCTGATCCTATAGGGTGTGACAAAAAAATAATATCCGGTGAATCAGGAGCCCCGGGCCTTGGTCTTATAAACAGAATAATGAAAAATGATGAACTGAAAGAAGTACGAGAAAAGCTAAAAATAGGTGCAAATTCCAATGTAATAATCATAAGTACCGAAGGAGATACGGACCCTATAAGCTATAACAGGATTATATCTGAAATATAACGAGGTGTAATGATATCTCCCACCTCGCCTCCAACGCTCGGGTAGAGTTTTGTTTGTAACAAAGCTCTTTACTGTAATCTTGTTATAATTGTAGGCTCGTTAATGTTTATACTCCTATATATCTATTAAAATGAACTGATAGGCGGAATAATTTCTGCACTGTAGCCGTTAAATTATGCATAAAACATGCCCTCTACTAAATATTCTAATATAACAAGGTAAAGCGGTTTCCTTTGTTGTCCCCGGACGGCAATATATTTCCTGCATCGCTACAATCTTGTTATAAAAGCTACATTCAACATGTAGATGTTTGGTAGAGGGTGGTAATAATTTTTATAGTAATAAACAGAGAAAAAGTAAGGAATGTCCTGGGAATTATTTTGGGAATGATAATATTTTTGGTGGTATTCAATCATTTATATACAGTTCCTATAATGAATTACAGTTTTCCTACCAAGGGTAAAATCATTGTAATTGATCCGGGGCATGGAGGCATTGACCCGGGCACATCAAGCAAATCAGGTGTAGCGGAAGACAAAATTAATTTACAGATTTCATTGAAGCTGTGTAAATTAATAGAACAATCCGGGGGAACTGCAATTCTAACCAGATATGATGATAAAGGCCTTTATACCGAAGGTGCAGGAAAAGTAAGAAATAAAAAAAACGAAGACCTCCGGAAAAGAAATGAAATAATAAATAATTCCGGGGCTCATGTATTTGTATCCATACATTTAAACAGTTTTCCCCAATCAAAATATTACGGTGCCCAGACTTTTTACCAAAAAGGCAGCGTCCAAGGTAAAAAATTAGCAGAACTGATCCAAGAGGAACTCAGGGATAATATAGAAAACAAAAACCACAGGGTGGCCAAAAGCATAGACACCATTTATATTCTAAAAGACAAGGTGATACCCGGTGCTTTGGTGGAATGTGGTTTTCTTTCCAATCCAGAGGAAGAAAAACTGCTCCAAGAGGATAAATATCAGGACAAAATCGCCTGGTCGATTTTTGTCGGCATCGCCAGGTTCCTAACGTAGAATACAAAGAACAGAAGTCCAGAGCCTTTTCAAATCTTCCTTATGGTAAAATTATCTCCCAACAAAGTCCAGTTCTGGGGAAAAGGATACCCCAAAGCCCAGTAACTTATTCCTGCAAGTCTGTAATCCTTTACCGTGTCAAACTTTGCCTGGGCACTGCGGGGATCCTCAAACCATACCTCATGCTGCACCCCGTTTTCAGCTCTGTATCGGAAGAAAGGTGACTGTGCCAACTCATCGTATTGTATAACAGCACCGTATCTGACCCCCAACCTTATTGCCTCCTGTACACTGAAGGTCCTGGCTTCTTGCCCTTGGACATGCGGTAAAACCCAATCTCTGGCATAGGTTTGAAAACCGAAGAAAATCTTGTTTCTCGGAATAGCGGTAACAGCATAATTTAGCACTTGCCTGATGAGGTTTATAGGGGAAATCGCCCTGGGAGGACCCAACCTGTATCCCCACTCATAGGTCATCAGCACCACAAAATCCGCTATCCTACCGTGAGCAGCATAATCGTGAGCCTCATACAACAATCCTGGTTGGTCCGCACTTATCTTGGGTGCCAAAGAGGAGGAGACGAAATAGCCCAAGGGGTGCAGTTTATCAACTGTTCTTTGCATAAATTCATTATAAGGTACACGGTCTACGGGAAGTACGTTTTCAAAATCCACATTCAAACCTTTGTAACCCTTTTCGTTCATTATGCTCACAATATTGTTCAGCAACGTGTTTTGTATTGCCAAGTTATTCAAAACAACGTGGGCAAGGTTTTCTCCCAAATGAGTTGAAGTAAAATTAGTAATGGCCATCATAGGCACCGCATTGACAGCTATTGATGCACTAATTGCCGCATCATCCTCTATGGGTACCATGCTGCCGTCCTCCCGAATAAGATATGCAAAAGGTGCAACATAAGTAAGATACCTGCCTACTTCGCTTATTATAGGAGCGGCTTGTTGTCCCAAACGGTAAATAAAACCATTAACATCAATGGGAGGCCTCACCTTGATAGGTATAACCAAAACCATGCCCGGAAAAATAAGATCCGGGTTCTCTATATTATTGGTTTCTATGAGGCTTTGCAAGCTGACTCCGTACCTAACAGCAATTTGCGATAAAGTTTCTCCCGGTATTACTCGATGGATGGGAGTGGGGATAAATATCTTCATACCCGGAAAGATAATATTGGGGTTGGTAATATTATTATTTCTTAAAATTTCATTAACAGTGGTATTATATCTCTGAGCTATCATCCATAGGTTTTCTCCGGGTTGTACGATATGATTGATACCATCCTTTGGGACTAAAATTGCTTGGCCTACCAAGAGTTGATTGGGATTAGGGAGTTGATTGGCACTTACTGTTTCGTCTAAAGGAACGCCATAAAAATTGGATATTTGCCACAGGGTTTCACCCTGCTTTACAACATGAATAATCAATAAAATCCTTCCTTTATAAGCATATATATTCAGTTTATGCGTAGCTTTACTGTTAAGTGAATATTATATTTTTTAAACCTATATACTTTGCAAAATTTAGTGCTATAATGATATCTTATGTTATATTAGTGGTAAAATAAAAGATAACCACCTTAGTTTGGAGGTATAATTTTATGAAAATAATTGTAATCGGAGCGGGTAAAGTAGGCTATAATTTGGCTTCCAACCTATCCAAAGAAAATCATGATGTAATCGTCATAGATAACGATCAGGAAGTGATAAACAAAGCTGATGAAAACTTAGACGTTTTTTGCATAAAAGGTAATGGTGTATCCACCCATATACTTGAGGATGGGGGAGTGAATAATACGGATTTGTTGATTGCCGTAACAAACAGCGATGAAGTCAATATGGTTTGCTGCCTGACGGGGAAAAAATTAGGTGCCAAGAAAACCATAGCCAGGATAAGGGACCCGGAATATGCCCAGGAGCTCAGCATGCTGAAGGAAGAGATTGAGCTGGACATGGTTATAAATCCGGAACTGGCTGCAGCGGAAGAAATCGCAAAAACCCTCAGCTATCCTGCCGCCATAAACGTAGAGAGCTTTGCAAAAGACAGAGTCAAAATGATAGAGTTAAAGGTAACAAAGGATATGCCCATTATTGGAATCAAACTGAAAGATTTGGCCGGCAGGATACCCGCTACCGTTCTTATCGGCGTGGTTACGAGAAACGGTGAAGTCATAGTACCAAATGGGGAATTTGAAATATTGGAAAACGATTGTATTTATGTTTTGGGAGATTCCTACGGTATAGCGGGGTTTTTCAAAGGCTGGGGACATCACATTAAAAAAATAGGCAACGTTATGATAGTTGGGGCCGGACGAATTACCTTCTACCTTACAAAGCTTTTGCACAATTTAGGTGCCAGGGTAAAAATAATAGAAATAGATACAAAAATATGCAATGAATTTGCCGAACTCCTGCCAAACGCTTTAATCATAAACGGTGATGGTACAGAAGAGGAGTTTTTGCAATCTGAGAATATCGGGGAAATGGATGTTTTTATATCCCTAACCGGTATGGATGAAGAAAACCTCATATCCGCCTTGATAGCCAAACAAAACGGTGCTAAAAGGGTAGTATCAAAAATCAGCAGGATTAACTATATGAGTGTAATCAATAAATTAGGAATTGATAATGTAATATGTCCAAAACTTATCACTACAAATCAAATACTGAAATATGTGCGGGGCAATACCATCGAGTCTCTATATAAGATAGTGGAAGGGCAAGCGGAGATATTGGAGTTTGTTGTAAAAGAGGACAGTAAAATAATAAACATTCCCATAAAAAAATTAAAACTCCAAAAAGATATTTTGATTGTTACCATTGCAAGGAAAAACGAAGTGGTAATTCCAAGAGGTAACGATGCCATTCATGTAGGGGATAGGGTAATTGTGATTGCAAAGAATAACAGAATAAATGACTTGGATGAATTGCTGAATATGCCTACGGGAGGTATCCATAATGAACTTCAAAGCGGTATTAAAAAGCTTGGGTCTTTTATTACTATGTGAAGCCATAGCAATACTGCCGTCTTTGATTGTCGCTTTTATTTATAAAGACGACGGTGTAAACGCCTTCTCATACACTATACTGATTTTATTGCTATTGGGTGTACCCTTAATATGCCTAAAGCCCAGAGTAACAAATTTATATGCCAAGGACGGGTTCGCCGTAGTGGCCTTGGGTTGGATTGTCATGTCCTTTTTAGGCTCACTGCCTTTTTATTTTAGCGGTGCTATACCTTCTTTGGTGGATGGGTTTTTTGAAGCGGTTTCTGGATTTACCACAACGGGAGCCAGTATTTTAAAAGAAGTAGAAAGTTTACCTCACAGCATACTTTTTTGGAGGAGCTTTACCCACTGGATAGGCGGTATGGGGGTTTTGGTTCTGACCCTTGCCATACTACCGTCGGTTAATGCCACTTCTATATATATAATGAGGGCGGAAAGCCCGGGTCCCAGCCCGGGAAAATTGGTTCCCAAGGTGGGTAATACGGCTAAAATTCTATACGGAATATATTTGGTCATAACCCTAACCCAGGTGATACTGCTTCTCACATCAGGAATGCCGTTGTTTGACTCCTTGGTGCACACCTTTGGTACCGTGGGCACCGGAGGGTTTTCAAGCAAAAACCTTTCCGTAGGTGCATATAACAATGTGTTTGCGGAAATCATAATGACCCTATTCATGCTTATTTGCGGTGCGAATTTTTCTCTATACTACCAAGTATCAAAAGGAAACTTTATGGCACTATTTAAAGATGAAGAATTCCGGTTCTATATCACCGTGGTCAGCTTATCCATATTATTTATCACAATAGACTTGCACGGAATCGCGTTTGAAACCATAAAAGAGTCCTTGAGGCATTCCTCTTTTCAAGTGGCATCCATTATAACGACTACGGGGTACAGCTCCGTTGATTTTGACAAGTGGCCTGTATTCAGCAAGCTGATACTTTTTTTCCTTATGTTTATAGGAGGCTGTGCCGGATCCACCGGCGGGGGCATAAAGAACATCAGGATACTACTGCTTTTTAAATCCGCCAAGACAAGCCTTTTAAAAATAATACATCCCAAAGGCGTATATCCCGTAAGGTTTGGCGGAATGGTGCTGGATGATTTTAACATGAAAGAAATAATGAGCTTTTTCTTTATGTATATTATTATATTTGTCATGGCAGTGCTGTTTGTATCCTTGGATGGCTACGATATAACCACGACCTTGACCTCCGTGGCGGCAACATTGGGCAACATAGGCCCCGGGCTGGGCATGGTAGGCCCCATGGGCAACTACTCCATAATGTCCCCCATTACAAAAATAATACTGTCCTTTACCATGCTCATAGGCAGATTGGAAATCTACCCCATATTGCTACTTACAGTACCGTCCTTTTGGAAAAAGGTTAACATATAAGCTCATAATCCCTGCTCCCTAATCCCAACTCCTCACCGTATATAAGTTGTAACTCTCCTTTGGTTTTGGGATGCATGGCTTTGAATTTGTCCTCGCCGCTTTTTAACCCTCTTTCACAGTCCCCGATTTTGCTGTGGGGGTTACCTTCTTGCTGATTTACCAAATCATAACTTGCCTGGTCGATTGCCACAGGGTCGCAAGAAGCTAAAATACCAATATCCGGCACAATGGGGGCATCGCTCCAAGGCACGCAATCACATAAAGGCGTAACATTCATGACAAAGTTTATAAAACCGATTTTGCCCTCCTTTGTCTTCCACGCACCGTAAGCGTATTCCGTCATCCTCTCAATAAAAGCATCCATCTCCGTGCCCCATTTAGGCCTTATCACATTATAAGTACACATAGATACGCATTCACCGCACCCGATACATTTCTCGGCGTTAATATAAGCTGTACCATCCACCATAGTAATAGCATCCGTGGGACAATTCTTCAGGCACATCTGACAGGCTTTGCAATCTTTGCCTATTACAGGCTTTGAAGTGGAATGCTGCTGCTGTTTCCCTGCTGCAGGAGCACAACCCATAGCCAAATTCTTTATAGCACCGCCAAACCCGGCGGTCTCATGACCTTTAAAATGAGACATAACCACCATGGAATCCGCCCTGTAAATATTTGATGAAATCTTCACCGTATCAAAATGCTTTTTATTAATGGATACATCCACGGAATCCTTGCTGTATATACCATCGGATATTATGATGGGAGCATTGACCACGGCATAGGCAAAACCGTTTTCAATTGCTGTAACCATATGGTCTACACCGTTGGACCTGCTGCCTTTATACAAAGTATTGGAATCCGTCAAAAAAGGTTTGCCCCCGTGTTTTTTTATCATATCTACAATCTGTCTCACATAAATGGGGTTTATAAAAGCATTATTGCCTTTCTCCCCAAAATGGATTTTTATTGCTGTCAGCTTATCCTCTGTAATAATGTCCTTGAACTTTGCTTTGTTAAAAAGCATGGAAACCTTTTTGGAAATGCTTTCGGCAGCCTTGCCTGCACGCATATTATAAAAATAGACCTTTGATTTCAAATTCATTCCTCCTTGGTTTGTTTATGAATCTATTATACTATATTAGTAAAACTTTCGTTACTTTTCATAGGATCTTGGTGTCATCCTGAACAAAGTGAAGGATCTTAAGACTTTTCGGCAAGCCTTGACAGTGACATTTATCACATCAAATATAATAATAAGGTTAAAATACACACAGTGTGAACAGTAACACATTAACTACCTTATATTGCTAAGATAATATGCAAACAATAACAAATTTTCAGTAACCTTGTAATAAAATGTAACATTAGGTAAAGTCATTTACAACCAAGCAATAATGCTGTATAATATACTTACTCATTTAAACGAGCGTTTGAACGGGTGTATGGGGGGGTATTACAGTGAAGCTACTTATACAAACACTTGGGAATTTTGATATAGTTCATAACGGCGAATCAATCCTTCAAGAATCTGCAAGGTCCTATAAGCTCTATAGGCTTTTTCAATACTTCATCACCTATAGAGACAGACGACTATTGCCTGAAACAATCATAGATAACCTTTATCAAGACAATGAATCCGATGATCCCAAAAATGTTTTACGCACACAAATATACAGATTAAGGCAAACATTTAAAAAACTCATCGGCAAGGATAGAGATGTTGCCGACTATTTTAATATAAATATCAGCAACGGTTATTACTTTTTCGAACTTGGGAAAAGTGCCATGTTGGACATTGATGAATTTGAAAAATATATCGCCCAAGGTGAGACAGAAATAACAAAAGATATAGATAAAGCGTTGAAAAACTATCAAAAAGCACTGGAACTGTATAGGGGACCGTATTTGTCGGCAAACGCCTATGAAACTTGGCTTGTTCCTATTAGGAATCGTTTTAACATGCTTTATATGAAGACTTTTTATAAAATCATTGGGATTTTGGAGGCAAAAGACGACTATTACGGCATTTGCAATCTATGTGAGGAAGCCCTGACTATGGAGCCCTATGAGGAATCAATACATATTACATTGATTGATGGCATGCTAAGACTGGGGCAAGTCAAAAACGCCATGAGCCACTACATTTATATCACATCACTGCTAAAAAAAGAGATGGATATAAACCCTTCCCCAGCATTTAAAAGCATTTATAAGAAAATACAAAGTCATTATGATGAGAAAAAAGAAACGGATATAGATGTGATAAAAACAAGATTAGAGGACAAGGAATTAGACGGAGCTCTGCAATGTGAACTTGATTACTTTAAGGTTTTATATAATATGGAAAAAAGAAAAGCCTCAAGAGACGGCAATTCAGGTTTTATAAGCCTTATTTCAATAAACAGCATGCGGTCCGACACCGAAGAAGGACGAAATAAAATTATAAAGATTATGGTGGAACTTTTGGGCAATTCCTTGAGAAAAGGAGATGTATACTCCTTTTGGAACGACAATCAGATACTTTTGCTCCTCCATGGTGCCAAAGAAAATGATTTGTGGAAGATAGAGGATAGGATAAAAAAAGGGTTTATAAAAAATATAAAATCGGATAATTACAAAATTGATATTAACTTTAAACCCCTTTCGGCGGATTTGAAACAAAGTATTACAAAACCAAGTCCAAGCTATATGTTATAAAAAAAGTGCAGCTGCCATTGGCTGCACTTTTTTATACCGATTGCAAATCAAATTACATTTCAAGTATATGTAATCAATATGTGCCTTCAATTAAATTAAAAAGTGATTGATATGCACTTTCCATGAAATTCTTGACAGTTATACTAAAAATTAAGTACAAGTTATGCTTAGGAGGTGGAAAATTGATGGAATACCCTTCGTCATGTGATTTTTTTCTAAAATTTAAAGCATTGATAGATGATAATGGTTTTTTTAAGGATTATATCTTGGAGAATACCAGCTGCAATTTTCCAAAGGTAACAAATATAATGAGGGAATGCATTATAGGTAAAAGGCTGTCAGAAATAGTTATAGAATATGAGAACGATATAATCGGCCTAAAAGACATCTATTACAGCGCAATACCCAAGACGAGAAAGAAGTTTGAAAAGTACATAGAGGATAAAGACAAATGGTACACAATAAACCTATTCAGCGATGAAAAGGACTACATGCTTATATTTTATAACGATATTACAAGGATAAAAAAACCCTCAAAAGCACCGGGCAACATAAAAAACAAGAATAAAGAATACAGTATAGGAAATAGTCTGCTGTGCTATAGGGATAAACTAACCGGATTATACAACGCTGATTTTTTCAATGAAGAACTCAAAAGATTGGACAGCCAAAGACAACTACCCATAAGCATCATAATGGGGGATCTTAACGGATTAAAACTGATAAACGATGCCTTTGGCCATACCATGGGGGACAAGGCTCTGATAAAGGTATCGGAAATAATGAAAAAGGCGTTCAGAAAAGAAGACATAATAAGCAGGGTGGGCGGTGACGAGTTCCTGATACTTTTACCCAAAACCTCTAAAGAAATAGCCCTAAAAATAATAGGAAGAATAAGAGCTGAATGTAAAAGCAATCCTTTGGATTTCCTACAAATTAGCATAAGCTTTGGATTGGCAACAAAAGAAAAGAAAGAAGAGAGTTTGACTGATGCCTATAAAAAAGCAGAAAGCAATATGTATTTTAACAAGCTGACGGAGAGTAAAGAGGCAAAACTTGAAATAATAGAATTTTTAATGAGCAAGCTGGAAGAAGTCACTGCGGAAAACAAGGCCCATTTTGAAAGACTGAACAACTTATCACAATTAATGGCAGATGCAATGGAGTTGACAGACATAGAAAAACGTAAACTGAAGCTTCTATGTGAGTACCATGATATAGGGAAAATTGCCATACCTACAAAGATACTACATAAAAAAGAAGCTTTGGACGAAGACGAATGGGAAAAGATAAGAAGCCATAGCGAGGTGGGTTACCATATTATCGCAGCTTCCAGAGAAACTTTGGTTATAGACGAACTCATACTGATGCACCACGAAAGATGGGATGGCAAGGGTTACCCGGGGCTTTTGAAGGGCAGCGAGATACCTGTAGCAGTGAGAATATTTTCAATAGCCGATGCCTACGAAGCCATGGTAAACGACAGGCCCTACAGAGAAAGACTGACCGGCACCCAAGCACTAAAAGAAATAGAAGACCAAGCAGGAACACAATTTGACCCGGAAATAGCATCACTATTTATAGCATTGATGGAAAAGGCTCAGGCAGAAGCGATATAGGCTATGGACTGTCATTCTGAGCATACAAACTGTCATTCTGAGTATGCCCTACGTACTGTCATTCTGAGCGAAGCGAAGAATCTGAGACCCGAGTAAACAGTAATCAAATAAAAAATAATTATCAAAATGTAATACGAAAAGTATTGCAAATTGATTTTTTATAAAAACAAAAAATATTGACGAAATAAGAAATATAAAGGGAGGCGAAAATTATGAAAGGAAGATTAAAAAAACCCATAGCACTGTTAGTTATTATGGTAATGATCCTAAGTATCGGCATAACGGCTTTGGCTGAAGGCGATGGTGAGGTACCTGAACCTAGACCTGACAGAGAAGTAGAGGCCATAGAAACAGCGGATAACAATGAAGGCAGAACTGA
>CAZQHS010000014.1:19063-21459 GCA_964593485.1 uncultured Clostridiaceae bacterium | reverse complement strand
CTTCATTTCGCTAACAGTCCCTAATCCTTTCCACAACGCAATCTTTATCAAATACCAATAATTGCAGAAAGTTAAAAACAAGCGTGAACAATAGCGACGTTGCATTTCTGTCCGCCTTATGCGTCTCAAATCCTTTTACATATAAAAAACAATGGAGTATAATATCTTTAGATTAAGAAGTCCAATTCAACAGGAGGCAGTGAAATGGCGGTAATAGATTTTAAATGTAAGGATTGCGGAGAAAAATTTTTTGAAATCGTGAACAGTTCAAACAGGGACAAAGTGATATGCCCCAAGTGCGGCAGTCGGGACGTAAATCAGGTTTTTGAAGGCAAATGTGCCGGGGGGAAAAATAGTGGTTGCGGTGGCAGTTGCAGCGGCTGCAGCGGATGTCACTAAAAAATACCAATGAAGTTGCCAGACAATTAATATATAATGTATCTGTATTCACAATGGACAAGTTAAAATAACATATTCGCATGATGTGGAATAGAAAAAGGTGAATCAGATATGAAAAGGAAATCTTTTTTAATGGTGCTTGTATTTCTGATAGCACTATTTTTAATAAAACCCAATCCTCTATATAATTTGGCAAAACAAAATGGATATAAAGCCCTAAAAGTTATTGTGTACTATAACAATATCAAACCGGATAAAGACTCAAACTATACAGAGACGGAGCATTTTATTATAAACGGAAAAAATGCTGATGTTACTATGGTAGAGGAGTTTGGGCCTTTGCTGGAAAAATCCTATGAACTTATCGGCGATGAGTTTAATTACTATCCCAACAAAAAAACTCCCGTAGTAGTCTATGGTTCTATGGAAGATTTTTGGAATCAGAATAAATCCTTGGACGGACAAGCTGTAATGGGACTTTATCATTTGGGAGTTATACATTTGGTAGCACCGGAAGTATTTGACATGGATTTGGAAGAATACGAAAAGAACGGCCCCATACTTCACGAATACACGCATAAAGCAGTGGACGACATAAGCAACGGCAATGTGGAAATTTGGTTTACGGAAGGCTTGGCCTTATATCAGGAGTATTTAAACTACGGCGTAATCTGGGGAGAAGGCTTAATATTTGAAGATGAATTCACCATGGATGAATTAAGAAATAATTTTTTATCTTTAGAACCTGTACAGGCCTATAAGCAATCTTTTGAATTAATAAAAAATATTTATCAAGACCAAGGCAAAGATAAGATAATGGAATTGATAGAGGAATTGGGAAAAGGTACCGTTATGGATGATGCATTAGAAAAGAAAGGTATCTATGGAAATTTTAAAGGGTAAATAAAAGAACTGTAGAATATATATATAAATTGTATAAGCATGCCAAAAAATTAAAATAGTAAAGAGGGGATAGATATGAGCAGCAGAATTTTAGTCGTTGATGACGAAAGACCTATAGCTGATATTATAAAATATAATTTGGAAAAGGAAGGCTATAAGGTTTTTATCGCGGAAGACGGCAAACAAGCAATTGATGCTACATATGAACATAAACCGGAACTTATAATTTTAGATATAATGTTACCTGTTATGGACGGCTTTACTGTATGCAAAAAGTTGAGAGAAAACATAAACACTCCCATTATAATGTTGACGGCAAAAGAAGAGGAAGTTGACAAGGTTTTGGGTCTTGAATTGGGTGCAGATGATTATATGACCAAACCTTTTAGTGTCAGGGAGCTTTTAGCCAGGGTCAAAGCCAATATAAGAAGAATTAATTTCCAGAACAACGGCCTGGCCGGTACCGAACAATTAATAAAATCAGGAAACCTTGTAATTGACTTAAATAGATATGAGGTAAGAAAACAAGATGAAATCATCGAACTGACTTTGAGAGAATTTGAATTATTGAAATACTTGGCCTTGCATGAGGGGCAGGTTTTATCCAGGGAGACTTTACTTGAAGAAGTATGGGGTTATGAATACTACGGAGACGTGAGAACCGTTGATGTGACAATAAGAAGGCTCAGAGAAAAGGTAGAGGATGATCCCGGCAATGCAAAATATGTTCAAACAAAGAGAGGCGTAGGTTATTATTTCAGGAGGGTATAGCTGATGTTAAAAAGCATCCAATGGAAGCTGGTAATAATATATGTTCTCTTGGTTTGGCTGGCTATGTCTATAATTGGACTGTATATTGTACAAGCCGTGGAAAAGGACCAGATAAGCAATTTGGTGGGCAGCGTGGTACCTAAGGGCAATTATCTGACTTTTTTGTTAAAGGATAAAATGACTGGTGTCTATAACGTTCAGGATATTATTGACTATTGGTTTGTGGGACAGGGAGAGCAAATCCACTCGGTTTATATATTTAATAAAAGCGGCAGGTACCTGGCACATAAAGGCGGGGAAATGAGAGACCCCATAGAAGACGG
>CAZQHS010000014.1:9491-18963 GCA_964593485.1 uncultured Clostridiaceae bacterium | reverse complement strand
ATGACCGTGAGACTAAAAAGCACCTTGGACGAAATGTATAATGAAAAATCAAAGATAGAAACGATATTGACCTATATGACAGACGGAGTTATAGCCGTTGACATGAATGGGAGGATACTCCACGCAAATCCCGCAGCCTTTAAAATTTTTAAAATAAAAGAACAGGAAATAGAAGGAAAGCATTTTAACGAGATAACCGAAACCTTTGACCTTGATTTTAAATTGAAGAATTTAAATTTTGATGAAGAGGATAAAATTAATATCATAAACATAAAAGATTCCATTATAAAAGTCAGCATTGTACCTTTCAAGAATGAACGTTATGAAATAGCCGGGGCAATAATTGTGTTGCAGGATGTAACGGAGCAGGAAAAGTTGGATAGAATGAGAAAAGAATTTGTTGCAAATGTTTCTCATGAGCTGAGAACACCCCTGACTACAATTAAAAGCTATGCTGAAACATTGCAAAACGGTGCAATAGATGACAGAGATATGGCTGTTAATTTTATAAGGGTCATAGAAAGTGAATCCGATAGAATGACAAGATTGGTAAGAGACTTATTGATGTTATCAAAACTTGATTATGATAAAGAAGAGTTCAACATGAAGGAAATGGACGTATTAAAGTTAGTGAGCGATTGTATCTATAAAATGGATATATCGGTGAAACAAAAAGATCAAACTATAACCCTTGAGAGTTCCCATGAGATTCCCCCAATCATAGGGGATAAGGACAGAATAGAGCAAGTAGTTATTAACATAATTAGTAATTCCATTAAGTATACTCCGGAAAAAGGTAAAATAACAGTAAAACTTTTGAAGGATGAGGAATATATTTATATTAAGATAGGTGATAACGGCATGGGCATTCCCAAAGAGGATGCCTCAAGACTGTTTGAAAGGTTTTATAGGGTGGATAAGGCCAGAACCAGGGTTCTGGGTGGCACCGGTTTGGGTTTGTCCATAGCCAAGCAGATTGTAGAAGCACATAAAGGCTCCATTACTTTGGAATCCGACTATGGAAAAGGCACTGAGGTAACAATAAAGCTGCCTCAAAAAGGAGTTGTAAAGGCATTTTAACAGTACTGTAACAATATTGTAATATAGTTTAGGTATAATGTAAGCAACATGAGTTCTATGTTCGGAGGAGATATCCAATGTTGAGTAAAAAGCTTGTAAAAATATTGGTAATTATTTTGGTTTTGTCTATGATTGTATTACCGTTGATTTCTGCGGTAGTATCCGCAGATGATTGTAATATGATTATGTTTAATTTTATAGAAGATGATGGGAAAAAAATCCTTGAGCCTAAAATTTTTTACAGCAAAGACGTAACCATTATAGGCAATGCATTGGAAAACACGGAGATTACAATGAGTAAGCATTGGTGGAAGCCGTCTAAAAAAAGGAGTATTATTTTTAAAGATACAAACGGGGAAACCGGCAGCAAGGGCAAATGGGTTTTTCAAAGCGAATGTTCACATGTTGTAGGTGCGTCGGGTATTTTTGCTATTCCCATAAAAATCAATATTGGAAAATATAAAATAGAAATTATGGCGAAAAACAATGATGAAACCATATATAAAGAGATTGAAATAGAGTATAATGATAAAGAGGAAATCGATAAAGAGTTCAGGCTAAAAATATTCAGGGATTTAAAACTAAATATGTAATGATTTATTTACCAAGGAATGATAATTTTGAAAATAGAAAGATTCAAAACAACAATTCTTATTTTATTAGTTCTGATTAGTATAATATTAACTACCCGAATATGGTTGGATATAACCACTCCGGGTATTTTTATTATGTTTAAAAATAGAAACAATATAAAAGTACAAAACATTAATCATGAATTTGACAATACATCTCTTATTAAACCGGAAAAAATGATAATCAATAATAATGGGAAACATACTTTAATATTTAATGACAGGGATAAAAGTACAATATATAATAGGATTACAGAGGAAGCCATAAGCCTGCTTAAAAATATGTTGAGTTCAAAAAATACCGTTTATCAGGAAACCTTGTCTTATGAGTTTTTAAAAAAACTCAGGTCAGGAAGCAATGTGGAGGTAGTATTTCCTTTTACTTATGATGCAAAACTATTAGCCGGTCTTTTAGGACTGGATAAAACAGAACAAAAGTATATAAAAAGCATAGACTCCATAATCCTTTCCTTTGATAACAACCTGTTTTATATAACGGATAAGAATGCGGAAAGCATATACAAATTCAGTTTTTTTGAATTGAAAAGCAATATGAAGTTTCTTTTGGATTTGGTTAATAAGTCTCAAACATACTCTTATGTATTTTTGAATGAGGTAGATTCGGGTAAATACAGTGAAAATGTGCTCATTCCCGTGTACAGCTCTGTTTTTGGATTACCGAAGCTAATGGCTAAAAATGAAATAGAAGGAAATTCAAAGAATATAGCGGCGGATTTTTTTGAAATTGAAGTCAGTTCCTTAAGGAGTATTGTTGAGCCCGACGGAACAGTTATATATACAGACGGATCCGAAAAGGGGATGAAAATCCAAAAAGATGGCTTTATGGAATATATTAATTATTCAAACAGCCTGCCATCGCAAAGACTTGTACTGTCCACATATGATATGGTTAACATGGCAACGGATTTTATTAGCAGACACATAGGTTTTCCCAATGATACTTATATATCGTCAATTGAGGGTATAAAAGATGAACAATGTATAATAAAATATAATCACAGATACGAAGGAGTTCCTATAATCAGTGATGACCCGGAACTAAAAAGCTCTATGGAAATTGAAATATCAGATGGGAAGGTTAAAAGATTCAAAAGGCTTATAAGAAATATTGATGAAGCCGACGAAATTAAGAATATAAAAAACCCCTTGGATGTTATTGATATTTTATATAAACGGTTAGGTGAAAAGAACATAGATCTTGATGAGGTTAAAATTGAGGATATTTACTTATCCTATTTGGGATATGGTCATGAAAATGATATATATATGCTTCCTGTTTGGGTATTGCATGTGGCAATAGGTGAAACAAAAGTTGGGGAATTTATAATGAATGCAGAATCAGGTGTCATACTGTCGGAACCCTATTGATTGCGTAAACCGAGGAGGTAAACCATGAATTGGTCCAAAGCCAAAACCATACTCATAGTAGTATTTCTTATCGCTGATATTTTTTTGTTTTACGTTTCTTATGGGGTAGATATGGTAAATAATGTTGGGGAAGAAGATATAGCAAAGGTACTTGATTATTTAAAAAGCCACAATATTACGGTGAAAGGACCTATACCCAGCAAAGGCAATCCTGCTTCCTTGCTCTATGTTAAATACAAAACCCTTGACATAGAAGAAGCAAGGGAAATTTTTTTTGATTCCGCCGATAATATTGCTATTAAAGAAAGTGAACGAAAGATTCTAATGGAAAACGATACAATACTTCTTGAACTTCACAATAACGGAGAAATATTTTATTTGGATAAAAGGTTAAACAAGAAAGATAATGAAGCTGTGGATGAAGGAAAAATAACGAAAAGTGTTGACAGCTTTTTAAAGTTGCTAAATATCGACTTAAACCAGGCAACTTTGGTCAAAAAGATTGTGAAAGCTAATTATGTTAATTTAAGATATAATCAGAATTATAAGAATCGATTTATAGATAAAACCTATTTGGAAATCAAGGCTGTGGATGAAGGTATATCCTATGCAAAAATCCTTTGGTTTGAATCCGTACAAAACGGCAAAACTAAAAATGAGGTGATTTCTCCCATAAAAGCGTTGTTGAAATTAGCGGAGCTTTATGGTATTGAAAATAACGAAGTTTCCGTGGACGAGATAATTCAAGGGTATTATTTCAGCAATAGTATGGAAAAGACCTTTGGGGTGAGAACTGTGATGGAAGGGAATGCAGTCCCTGTATGGAGAATCAAGACCAATGTGGGTAATGTTTACATTAATGGTTATAATGGTACAGTTGAAGAAAATTAAAGGATAGTGTAATATTTCATTGTATGGCCCTTTGAAAAAGGCTATAATCAAAGGAACTAAGGGTAAACAAAGACAAATACTAACCATGGATAAGGAGAAGAAAGCGTGGATAAGCTGATAATTGAAGGCGGGCATTCATTACAGGGGGAAGTGAGCATTAGTGGGGCGAAGAATTCCGCGGTGGCAATCTTACCTGCATCATTGCTCACAAAGGAAAAGTGCGTTATAAAAAACCTCCCGGATATTAAAGATGTATACTATATAAATAACATATTGCTTCAACTTGGTGCAGAAGTCGAAAAAGAAGAGTGCAGACTCATAACTGATAATTCAAAGGTTAATACATATGAAGTAGATTTTGAACTGTCAAAAAAACTGAGGGCATCATATTATTTTATCGGTGCGTTACTTGGCCGTTTTAAAAAGGCAAAGGTTCCTTTTCCCGGAGGTTGTGATATAGGTGTAAGGCCTATTGACCAGCACATTAAAGGTTTTGAAGCTTTGGGGGCAAGAATTACCATCAAACACGGTATTATTTGGGCAGAGGCAGATGAACTTATAGGTGCCCCTATATTTTTGGATATGGTAAGTGTGGGAGCTACTATAAATATCATGTTGGCGGCATGTTTGGCAAAAGGCACAACGGTTATAGAGAATGCCGCAAAGGAACCTTATATAGTGGATACCGCCAACTTTTTAAATGCCATGGGTGCCAACATAAAAGGTGCAGGCACTGATGAAATAAAAATTAAAGGTGTCGAGGCTTTGGGGGGCTGTGAACATTGCATTATTCCGGACCAAATGGAAGCAGGGACCTTTATGATAGCGGCAGCGGCCTCCAAGGGCAATATTCTGGTTAAAAACATTATACCTACTCATTTGGATTCTATAAGTGCTAAAATGAGAGAAATGGGTATAAGGATAATAGAAAACGGAGATTCCTTAAGGGTGGTTACAAACGGAAGGCCTATGGCTGCCAATATAAAAACCATGCCTTATCCCGGTTTTCCTACAGACTTGCAGCAGCCTATGAGTGTGCTTTTGTCCATTGCCGACGGTACGGCAATAATTACGGAAAGCATATATGACGGCAGGTTCAAACATGTTGACGAGTTAAAAAGGATGGGAGCTAAAATAAACGTGGAAGGCAGAATAGCAGTTATCGAAGGTATAAATAAACTATCCGGGGCACCCGTATGTGCAACTGACTTAAGGGCCGGTGCCGCCATGGTGATAGCGGGCCTTACCGCGGAAGGCGAAACAACAATAAGCAATCTCACACATATAGACAGAGGTTATGAAAAATTGGAACAAAAACTTCTAAAGGTAGGTGCGAAGCTAAGACGGGAACCATAAAAAGTTGCTTATGAAAATCAGATGTTACCAATATAGTCAATTGGGAGGAAAAAATGAAAGCAAAATTATGTTCTTTAGCCAGCGGCAGCAGCGGAAACTGCACATATATAAGCAACAACGGTACCGGTTTTTTAGTTGATGCGGGCATTTCATATAGGTCAATTTTTCATAGCCTGAAAGAAGTGGGAATATGCACAAGCAGTATAAAGGCTTTGCTCGTAACCCATGAACATTCGGATCATATAAAATGTGCCGGAGTGGTATCAAGAAAGCTTAACATACCCATCTACGCCAACGAAAATACCTGGGTAGCCATGGAACCTTCTTTGGGTAAATTAAACCCAAAAAACATCAGGCTATTCAAAACAGGTACTGGGTTTGAGATTGATGATATATCGGTGAGTTCCTATAATATTCCCCATGATGCTGTTGAACCTGTAGGTTTTACCTTTGGGATGGGAAAAATGAAAATAGGTTTTGCTACGGACTTGGGGTACTTTAGCGATGAAATCAGGGAAAACCTTAAAGGGTCTGATTTCATTTTGTTGGAATCTAACCACGATGTTGAGATGTTAAAAGCCGGGTCCTACCCTTATTTTTTAAAAAGAAGAATATTAAGCGAAATAGGGCATTTATCAAATGAGGATGCGGGGCAGGCAGCTTGTGAACTGGTTAATTCGGGCATCTGCAAGATTATGCTTGGGCACTTAAGCAAAGAAAATAACTTTCCTCAACTTGCCTATGAAACGGTTAAGAGTATAATGGTGGAAAAGGGTATAAAGTTAGGTGAGGACGTAGACCTATGTATAGCCCCCAGGAGTGGGGTCAGCGAGGTATTTATATGGGATAATATGATGGTAGGATGATAATGTGGTTATCCGCAAAATATATAAATATTAAATGGGGTGGTGAACTATGGAACAATACAATGAACCAAAGGTGAGGAAAAGGGGCAATGGTCTTGCTTATTTTGCCGTGGGGCTTATGGGTGCTATTATCGGCGGGTTTATTATGGCTGCTGTAGCTCCTCTTTATATTTACGGTAAAATACTGCCTTATCCCGATATAGAACATAACGTCCCGGGACAGCAGATTATAATTGAACCCAAAGAAGATATATCCGTAGCAGGAGCGGTGGCAAAGAAAGTTATGCCTTCTGTTGTAGGTATAAGCATAATAACACTCCAACGGGATTTGTTTTTTGGTTCCAGATATCAAGAAGGTGTGGGGTCAGGTGTAATCGTTGATCCCAGGGGATATATTGTGACCAACTCCCATGTGGTGGGAAACAATAGAAAGAAACTGACGGTATATCTAATAGACGGAAGGGAATTAGAAGGGACCGTGCTTTGGCAGGATCAGGGTTTGGACTTGGCAGTGCTTAAAGTGGATGTTGCCAATCTTCCAACAGCGGATTTAGGAGACTCCGAAGATATTGATGTGGGAGATATTGCAATAGCCATAGGTAACCCCCTGGGACTCCGCTTTGAAAGAACGGTTACACAGGGGATTATTTCCGGCCTTAACAGAAGCATCATGGTAGAACAATCAATAATGGAAGACTTGATCCAAACGGATGCAGCAATCAATCCGGGTAACAGCGGCGGACCTCTTATAAACGGTAAGGGTGAAATAATAGGAATTAATACCGTAAAGGTAACGGCGGAAGGATTAGGTTTTGCCATACCGATAAATGTGATAAAGCCGGTAATAAAGCATTTTGTTGAGGATGGAGTGTTTAACCCTCCTTACTTAGGCATTTACACCTTGGATAGAGAAATTGTCGGTTATTACGAAACGGATATAGTTATAAAATCCGGTCTATATATACACGAAGTTATCAAGGGTTCATCCGCTGAAAAAGCGGGACTTAGGGAAGGCGATATAATATCCCACATAGATGATACAGAAATCAATACAATGCTCAAACTCAGGTCTGTTTTATATTATAAAAAACCAGGGGATACGGTTAAAATAAAATATATGAGAGATGAAAATGAATTTGAAATTGAAGCGGTGCTACAGGGTAAGTAATAGCCACTACCTATTCAAGACTATATTGTAATAATCAGTATCCAATATTTTTGCCGAATAATAGAACTTACTGTTTATATATTTAATAAGGTCCTTCACATAGCTTTCATCAACATTTATCCCTTGATTAGGGATAAATGTTTTGTTTTCAGAATTATACCGACCTTTATCCGTAATAAAGCTTCTGTTTCCGAATATGACCAAAGGTTCCGAGTTGGATAGGATATCTTTTCCCATCAGCAACCGGGAGTCAAATTCCAAACCTAAAAGATTTGAAACTGTGGGTATGATATCCATACTGGAACAGGGCTTTTTTATTACTTTTGGAGCCATTCCTTTGGTATATAGTATAAAATGATTTTTATAAAGTTCAAAATTTCTTTCCAAAGTATGACCGGCTAACTCATCGATTTCATTGTTCTCCAAACCGTAGGGGTAATGGTCTGCAGACAATGCGATAAGAGTTTTATTTGCCAGCCCTTCTTCTTCCAATTCATTAAGTAAATATTCCAAAGCCCGGTCTAACTCAATTTGGCAGGCAATATAAGCTCTACATGGTTCAGAAAAAGGTAACTCCTTGACATACTCTCTGTTTTTTGAAGACATGGCGTTGCCTAAAAAGTTATACCTCAGATGTCCGCTTACCGTCATGTAGTAGGCATGAAAGGGAACATTTTTGATATATTCAGGCATAGTAACTTCCATCATTTCCAAATCCGATTCCGGCCATATTTTAGTTATTTCAAGCCCATTCCCCACGCCTTTATAATCATACCCCATATTAGGATGGGATATATTTCTTTTATAATAATCATAGGTATGATTATGGTAAGCCATAGTCTTGTAACCTATCTTTTTTAATTGATTACCCATCACAAAGGGCATGAATATTTCTCCCGACTTGTAAAAGCTCCAAACGCCGCTTTTGGGTATAAGTCCGGTACAAGCCACATATTCACCGTCGGATGTGCTGACTCCCCAAACCGGAGTGTAAAAGTCGCTAAAATAATACCCGCCATAAACCATCTTATACAAGGTAGGTGTGAGGTTTTCATCTACAGCATAAGGGGAAAAGGCTTCCGCAGTAATGAGGATGAGATTGTATCCTTTATATTTGCCCGTATACTCATTTTTTGCAGTAGGTTCCGTATTCTCAAAATACAAATGCATGTTTTTTACGGTTTCGTCCTTTTCCTCTGCAATAAGCCTTGGAAAATTTATATTAATGGTATTGAATTCGATTTTTTTTATAGTATCCGGTGCCTGTTTTATTGGCTTTTTTACAGCTGTTTCAGGTAATTTTTCCTCAGGCGGTGCCCATCCTATAAGCAGCCTCTTAAGGTCTAATCTCATGGTTGTGATAAGTCCTAATTTTTTTACGGATTGTATGGGTTGGCTTTTTTTAAAATATAAATCATAGGCCGTATATTGGTCTTTGCCTTCAGCAAATACAAACAGCATTGTTGTTATATAAGTCAAGGCAAGGAAGCCGGCCAACTCAGCCCTCATTCCTCTGTTTGCCTTGTAGGCAATTATCTTATCCTTATACATTCTAAAAAGAAACAAGGGCAAAAAAATGAGTAAAAGTTTAGGCAAATTTACCGTCACAACTATAAAAATGGATTTCCAAAACTCCGCTATTTGAGATACGTTAGATGCGGAATAAATGGTATAAAAAGTTTTGAAAATTTTGAAATATATGAGTTGAGAACCGAAAATAATCGAAAAAAACAAAAGAAAGGCATAGGAAAGTATATAATTTGTTTTGATTTTATAAAAAACACAAGTAACATAAATGACGGCACCGTAAAATACGGAAAAAATACAAGAGAATAGTAAGCCTACTGTAAAGAAGCTATCAGAAGTAGTATATCTAAGTACGCTTTCCATAAAAAATAATGAAGTTATAAAATACAATAATTGATAATACGGTTTAATTAACCCACTCATATAATAATCACCTGTATTATTATATTATAAAAAAATTTCTATATTATAATTAATGCAATATTAACCAAAAATCTTTTGACATTTTCAGTTTGTAAATTGCTTGCATTATTGATTATAGCATATTTTTTCCAATATGTTTT
>CAZQHS010000014.1:0-9391 GCA_964593485.1 uncultured Clostridiaceae bacterium | reverse complement strand
CATGCAACCGGTGAAGCATGTCGCAATTCCAAAAAAATAGGGTATAATGTAATTATCTACAAAACCTACTGATTTCTTTTTATAAACCGAAAATTAATTCTGTAATAAATAACGTGAGGGAAAATACATGAAAAAAACAGTATTTGTTTTAATGATACTTACAATAATTGCGAAAGTTATAGGCCTGGCAAGAGAACTCACTCTTTCCTATTTTTTCGGTGCCACAAACATAAGCGATGCCTATCTCATCTCCCAAACCATTCCCGCCGTTTTATTCGGGTTCGTAGGTGCAGGACTTTCCACCTGCTACATCCCTATATATAGTGATGTTCTAAGAAAAAAGGGCCCCGGCCCCGGAATTGACTTTACCAATAATGTTACAAATGTATTTATCGCAATTTCAACGGTTTTGGTTTTTATTGTTCTGATATTCACGGAACCCGTAGTAAAGCTGTTTGCCTCGGGTTTTACTGGTGAAACATTAAAAATAGCAATGCTTTTTACACAAGTTAGCATATTAGGAATTTATTTTACTGCAATAGGCTATATATACAGGAGCTATCTTCAACTAAAAGACAGTTTTATTTTGCCCACGGTTTTGGGCTTCGTTTCAAACTTTATAATAATTGTTTCCATAATGCTCAGCTCAAAATTCAATGTGATGATATTAGCCATAGGGAGTGTACTGGCTGCAGCTTCACAAGTTGTTTTTTTGATGCCTTCTTTATATAAAAAAGGGTATAGATACGGGTTTGTTTTTAACCTAAAAGACAGCCATTTTATAAAAATGAGCAAACAAGCACTGCCAGTAATAATAGGAAATTCTGCAAACCAGATAAATTGGTTAGTAGATAGGACTCTGGCCTCCCGTATTGTGGTAGGGGGTATTTCCGCATTATACTATGCAAATAAGCTTAACGGTTTTGTCCAGGGCATCTTCGTTGCATCCATTGCCACCGTTATGTATCCCAAAATTTCGAAGATGGCTGCAGACCGGGATATACAAGGTATAAAAGCTTCACTAAAGGAATCTATAACTATAAGTAACCTACTGGTTGTACCGGCAACTGTAATATCCATGATATTTGCAGAACCTATTGTGTCACTACTTTTCGGGAGAGGGGCCTTCGATGCTAAGGCCATAGGTTTAACATCCTATGCTTTATTCTTTTATTCCGTGGGGATGGTGGGCTTTGGCCTAAGAGAAGTATTGTCAAGGGGGTTTTACTCATTACAGGACACTAAAACACCCATGATCAATGCATTCATTGCAATGGTAATGAATATTGTGCTGAATATTATATTATCCAAGTTTTTAGGCATCGGCGGTTTGGCCCTTGCCACAAGTATCGCGGCACTGTTTTGCACTGTTTTGCTTTTCATCAGCCTCAAGAAAAAAATCGGCTCCTTTGGTATGAGGGATATCATTATATCTTTCTTAAAAATCCTTGCATCTTCGCTGATTATGGGGTTCATTGCAAAATATGCTTATAACATCTTCAGCAACAATTTGGATTACAAAATAAACCTGTTTGTATCTATGTCGATAGGCGGCTTGGCATACCTGATTTTGATCTATATGATGAAAATAGGGGATGTGGAGACTTTGATAAAAGATATAATGGCGTGGTTTAACAGAAAGAATGTTCCTACTGAGTGATTTGAAAGCAATTCGCCTTTATGATATCATTTACATATAAAATGCACCTTGGAAGGGGAACTTATTAGAATGAGATACAAAAACAAATCGGTAAAAGCAAGAAGAATAAGATTTATACTGGTAATAGTTTTTATAATAATCCTTGGTAAATTCATTTATTCAACCATGGGCGATAAAATAAAAGGCTCCTGGGGAATTCCCGAAGATGAGCCCTTTGTTTTGGAAGATGAAATACCCATAGAAGAAGAAAAACCTGAAGAGGTTACAATAAAAATAACTGCCATCGGTGACACTGCCTTGGGTAGGGATTACAGGTCTACTTTTAAAAATTCCATGGATGAAGTATTTGAAAAAAACGGTGAGGATTACGGTTATTTCTTTGCTAAAGTCTCGCACATATTTGAAGATTCGGATTTGACCATTGCAAATTTGGAAAATGCTTTTACCTTGGAAAATGAAAGACCGGAAAAGTACGATTACGGTAACAACTATTGGTTCAAGGGAGACCCTAAATATGCCCGTGTATTAAAAGAGGCGAATATTGATGTGGTATCTTTGTCTAATAATCATACTTATGACTACGGTCAAAAGGGCTATGATGACACAAAAGAGGCATTGGATGGGGTGGGAGTATCCTACTTTGGATACGATGATTTATATGAAACCAATATTAAGGGGATAAAAATTGGATTTGTAGGTATTAATGAATTAGGTGAGTATGAGCAAGGAACAGATAAAGAAGAGCTAAAAGCCGATATAGAAAATAAGATAAATTTGTTGAAAAGCAATAATGATTTTGTTATAGCAACATTCCACTGGGGCAAGGAATATGTTCATGAACATAATGAAACTCAGAGGGATTTGGCTTATTTCGCTTTAGATAAGGGAGCAGATCTTATAATAGGTACTCATTCCCATGTTATTCAGGGCATAGAGAATTACAATGGGAAGTATATAATATACAGTTTAGGAAACTTCTGTTTTGGTGGGAATAAGAATCCTCCTGATTATGATACTTTTATATATCAGCAGGATATAGTTTTTGAAATCTTTAAAGATGAAGCAACTTTTATTAGAATAGAAGAACCTGATTATATACCTTGCTATATATCCGGTACGAAAGGACTCAATAATTATCAACCAATTCTTGCAAAAGGCAGCGATATAGAAAGAATTTTAACTAAAATCAATAAGTATTCCATATACAAAATGTCGGAAAATAAGATATACGAAAAAAGTAAAGCACAGTTAGTTAATCTTGTGGATTATATTCCGAATATTTTAATTGATTTGAAATACGGAACCATTGATAATGTGGCAGGAAGGGTCTTATACGAAAATCCTGAACCCTTGCTGAGAAAAGAGACTGCCGATAAATTAAAAGAAGCAAATAAAATATTTAACGACATGGGTTATAAGGTGAAAGTGTGGGATGGGTTTAGGCCCGGTGCGGTGCAGCAGGCATTGTGGGATAGTGTGGATGATAAAGGCAAAGTATATTTTGCAAACCCAAAGCTTGGTTCAAACCATACAAGAGGCTGTGCCGTAGATGTCACCTTGACGGATTGGGACGGAATTGAGATTGATATGCCCAGCGGATTTGATGATATAACAGGGAAAGCCACAAGGAAATATGTGTATGCAACAGCAGCCCAAAAGGCCAATGCTCAATTGCTTGAGAAGGTCATGAAGCAAGTAGGGTTTAATATTATAAATAGTGAATGGTGGCATTTTGATGATTCAGACTATAAGCTCTATGGGATGATAGATTGATATATTTTTAGAAACATCAGGATATCAAATTAAATATTAAATTCGTGTTATCGCCGCTTCCTTTTCTCTTTCATCATATTCCTTCAGATACTGCAGAACAAAATCCACGTCTGAGGGACAAGGTACATATTCTTTGCCGATTTTCTGCCTCGTTTCTCTGCCTTTACCTGTCAGAAGGATTATTGAGTGGGGTTGGGATAAAAATATAGAGTCTCTAATGGCTTCTTCTCTGGCTTCAATAATTTTAAAATTATCATTATACACTTTAACGTGATTGGCTATATCCTCACAAATATCTATTACCGGTTCTTCACCCGGATCTTCTTCCGTCAAAATAATCTCATGAGAATACTTTCCCGCTAATGTACCTAAGTTTTCCCTCCGGGTAAAAGCTTTTCCGCCGGGACAGCCGAACACGGTGACAATATTTCTGCCTTTATATTCTTCTTTTGTGGATTCATAAAGCTTTGTGAAACTCAGTTTGTTATGAGCGTAGTCAACTATGACGATTTTTTCTCCGTCGTGGCTTTCGTATTTTTCCATTCTGCCGCCGGATCTAGCTTTTAACAGGCCTTTATACATAAATTCATAAGGGATATTCAGAGAGTATGCAGCAGCTATAGCACCTAAAGCATTTTCTATATTAAAAAGTCCCGGCATGGTCAAGGCGAATTCTTTATCAAATTTAGGCGTTTTTACTTTAAACACCAACCTATCTCCGTCTTTTTTGATATCATATCCGTACACCTCAGCTTTTTTATCAAAACCAAAGGTGATAAGGTTCTTCGAATCTTTGGCGGCATCCAAAATTCTTTCTCTATAGTCCGATTCCAAATTCACACATACATGTTTACATTGTTTAAAAAACTTAAGTTTTGAAGAAAAGTAGTCTTCAAAATCAGTATGTTCAATAGGGCTTATGTGGTCTTCCGATATATTCAGGAACACCCCTACATCGAATTGCACATCAAACAATCTGCCGTACTTAAGTGCTTGGCTTGAGACCTCTGTGACCATATATGTAATATTGCTTTTTAGTGCGTTTTCATAATGAACCTGCAGTTCAAAGGATTCCGGCGTGGTTATATGGGATTCCTCGTTTATTATACCGTCATAGGTATCTATGGATGAAATTATCCCCGCCCCGGGTTTTTTCATTGATTCCAAATATTCATCTAAAATATATTTAATATAATAGGATGTGGTGGATTTGCCTTTGGTTCCTGTCACACCTATTAGGTTCATTTTTTTCCAAGGATAATTGAAATAAATATTTGACACTAATGATAAAGATTTTTGTATATCATTAACTAAAATCCCGGGAATGGTTTTGTTATAATCTATTTCACTTATGTAAGCGACGGCACCTTTTTCTATGGCGGCATCCAAATATTCCTCTTTAAAAGCTTTTCCTTTGCATACAAAAAGTGTATTTTCCGTAACATCCAATGAATTGTATGAAACATTATCAATATGTATTTTTCTTGTTTTTTCTTGGGCATTTTCTGAAATCAGTAGTTCTTTTTCTCGTAATTTTTCAATGTATTCATTCAAAGTATATTTCTCCATGTTTCTTTTCTCCTTTTAGTAAAACTAATTTGATTCTGAGATTCTTCGCTTTGCTTATATTGATCTCATACTACACTTACTATTATAAATTATAACGAGGTGTAAGATATCTCCCGATTCTATAAGTGGTGAGTTCATTTTTACAAAATAGTTGGTGAGCATATCACCCACATCGCCCCCAACGCTCGGGTAGAGGTTTGTCTTTTTACAAAACTCTTTACTGTAATCTTGTTATAAATGCAGGGGTGTCTTTGACCTTTTGCGGGCGAGCAGAGCTGGCCCCTACATTATCTACATCTGATTGTAATATTTTTTAAATTTAATATGTTGGCTTAAGCTATTTTTAAATAAAAACATTAGTCTCTTTATACTGTTATCCCCTTTTAAAAATAAGGGGTTTACAAATCTGCCTTCACTGGCTAATTGCTTTATCTTAGCCACATGGGTTTTGTCTTTTACATATTTATAACCGATGCTTATAGGCACAACAGTCCAAAGGTTCTCAGCTTTGGCTATGGTAAATCCGGTTTCTTTGCCATATACATAATCATCCACAACATATCGGGCAAGATTGTAACCGGCACCGGTGACAAAGAAATTACTACGTCCTTGTCTTAAGTTTACCTCTAAAACTTTGTACTTATCATCCCTATAATCATACTTAATATCAAAGGTGGAATAGCCTTCATAGCCGATGTTTTCCAAGAAATCTTTTAGTATAATGGAAAGCTTTTCATTATATTCATTCACCTGCATGGCACTGTTGCCGATACCATGAGGAGTACGTTCTTCCATCATTACTTGTGCCAATGCCATGAGTTTCACCTTTTTATCTCTACCGGAAAAAGTTATCATTATTCTTAAATTTGTATCTTCCCCGGGAATGAATTCTTGAATTATTAAACTATCGTCGTAACCAGCCAAATAAATATCCTTCAAAACTTCTTTCAAACTTTTCTGATCATATAATTTATATACCTTTTTCTGACTGTCAAAGGGATTTTCCCAATAGCTAATGCTGTTGGAAGGTTTAATAATGATTGGAAATTCAAATGGCAGTTTAAAATCAATATCCATAGTTTTGTCATGTATTATAGTCTTGGGATAATCCAAACCGTGTTTTTCGCACATTTCGTAGAAACTGCTCTTTTTGATCAAATTATTCATTAAAGGTTCGTCAATATAAGGGGCGATAACATTATCTTTAAAATTATTTTTGTTTTTTATGATGAGTTCCGCATAGCTGTCTCCGCACGCTAATAATATGATTTTTTTATCATGGAACTCATCTGAAAAAGAGTCGATTATTTTTAAGAAATCTTCCTGAATGTCCATATTCTCATCTGCGTAAAAATCAATAATCTTGCTGTTATTGCTGGGGCCGCTTCTATATTTGCCAAGAACTATTGATTTAACTTTATATTCCTCATAAAAGGCTCTTGCAACGCTATATGTATTGATATCATTACCCAATATAATCGGTATGAATTCTCTATTTTCAATTTTCAACCTTTACTCCTCCCGCTTTCCACTTCCGCTTTCCACTTTCTACTTTCAGCTTTCCACTTTTGACTTTCCGTCTTTAAAAGTTCTATAGCGTCTCCTAAACTCCCTAAAAACTATTATTCCATTTTCTGCACAAAAATAAACAAAAGGGTTAAAAACATAATCAAGCATACCTACAAATTCTGTAAACTTTCCTTTAAAGCCTACTTTAAATTTATATAATCCCACCATAGGGTTGCTGTCGTCGATATTTCCCGGAACACCTCTGAAATCGTATATTTCGCACTTTGATTCAATTGCCCATTTAATCATATTCCATTGCAACTGATAATTAGGCATAAGGTTTCTATAGGAATTGCTGCTGGCACCATATAGGTACCAACACTTGTTTCCGTAAAGAATTGCTATGGTACCCGCTATGGCTTCGCCATCATAATAGGCTAAAAATAGTCTTACATGTTCCGGTCCCAAAAAATCATAGACGGATTCATAATACTCTTTTGTTCTTATAAGAAATTTATCTCTGATACCAGTTTCCACCATAAGTTTGTGAAATACGGCTATATCTTCTCTATTGCCAACTTTGCATACTACACCTTTACGTTCACTGAGCCTTATGTTATATCTTGTCTTATGATGAAAATCTGCCATAATCTCATCTTCGGTTTTATCTTTAATATCAAGCCTAAAAACAAAACGCGGTTGTATTCCTTCATAGTTTCGAAGACCTCTATTTACTTTAAAACCTAAACTTTTTATTATATTTTCAAATTCCGTATCCTCTATTTCAATATCCGGGTCCATTTTTAATGCGTAAGACTTATATTTTTTAGACAATTCCCGGGCTTTTTCTAAAAGTTTTATTAAAGTTTCTTTGTCATGAGAATCACAAACAGGGCCTCTGGGGCTATACATCATGGTGCTGTTGAAAAAGGGAATCTTCCTAATTAAAAGACTCATGGAGCCTTTGATTTCTCCATTGTTATTTTCCACAGTAATGATTTCATTTTTCCATTCTGATTTTATTTTTGCCCATTCACGGGACTGCATAAAATGCCCCTTTGGATGGTTTTGTAAAAAAGTTTCATATTTTTTAATGGACTCATTATCCAAAATAATTCCTCCTGTGTATATGATTTGAATAGGTGAAGGCAAGCTATTACCTCGTTATCACTATTATGACAGAGTATAAAAATTTTTCAAGAAATTCCGTCTCAGATCCCTAAACTATAGCAACTAACAACTAACAGCCGACCCCAAAGACACGACCCTAACAAAAACAACCGCTCAACTATTGTTTAACCATTGCTTAACAATCGTCCAACTATTGTTCAATAACCCTCAGTGCCCAACCCTAATACCAGAGTCAAGAGGCAAGAAGCTAGCAGCCCATATCCTAACAGCCAACATCTACACACCATCGTATCCTTATGCTATAATTATTTAAGTAGTTTATACTGTTTTTAGATAAATATGTAAAATTGGGAGGGTAATAAAATGAATTTTGGCAAAATACATATATATACTGGTAACGGAAAAGGTAAGACCACTGCTGCATTGGGTTTATCTCTTAGAGCCCTTTGTGCGGGGAAAAAGGTTTTTTTTGGCCAATTCGTCAAAGGTATGGATTATAGTGAGCTAATTGCGGGAGAATATTTACCGGGGTTTGAAATACGGCAGTTTGGGAGAGACTGCTTCATATATAACGATCCCACGCCAGAGGACATTGCCGCGGCCAAAGAAGGTCTCAATGTATGCAAAAAGATATTAAAAGACGGTGACTACGATTTGGTGGTGCTGGATGAATTGAACATCGCCCTATATTATAAGCTTTTCACTTTGGATGAAGTAATTGATATGTTGAATAGCAAAGCAGCAAAGACCGAAGTAGTGATAACAGGTCGGTATGCACCGGATGAACTCATTGAAATGGCTGATTTGGTAACTGAAATGAAGGAAATCAAGCACTATTACCAGGCTGGGCTAGAGGCGAGAAAAGGAATTGAATTTTAAAATGCAACTTTACGCCTTAAAAAATTGTCAATTAATATAGATGAATAATTCAATTAAACATTTGAAAAGGAGGCAGGTGCCATGAAACTGATTTCATGGAATGTGAATGGTCTTAGGGCTTGTGTTAAAAAAGGCTTTTTAGATTATTTTAATGAAATAAATGCGGATATTTTTTGCACCCAGGAAATAAAATTACAAGAGGGACAGATTGAGTTGAAACTTGAAGGCTATCATCAATATTGGAATTATGCCGAAAAAAAAGGATATTCCGGTACTTCTGTGTTTACTAAAAAAGAACCTATAAAGGCAACTTATGGTATAGATATCCCCGAGCATGATCAAGAAGGCAGAGTTATTACCTTGGAATATGACGATTTTAATCTTGTAAATGTATATACACCCAATTCCCAGCCGGAGCTTGCCAGACTCAGTTATAGGATGGAATGGGATGATGCTTTCAGAGAATATTTGATGAAACTGGCCTCGGAAAAACCTGTGATTTTATGCGGAGACCTAAATGTGGCTCATAAGGAGATAGATTTAAAAAACCCGGCTACTAATAGGAGAAATGCGGGCTTTACTGATGAAGAAAGAGAAAAGATGACCATTCTTTTGAAGTCGGGTTTTAGTGATTCATTTAGGCACTTCTATCCAGACATGGAAAATGCTTATTCCTGGTGGTCCTACATGAGAAAAGCCCGCGAAAAGAATGTGGGATGGAGAATTGACTACTTTATCGTATCCGACCATTTGAAGGATTTTATAAAGGAAGCGGAGATTCATCCCGAAGTTATGGGGAGCGACCACTGTCCGGTAATGTTGGAACTTAAGTAGGGAGGGACATAATTGAATAAATTTATTAAGTTCGGG
>CAZQHS010000013.1:0-22733 GCA_964593485.1 uncultured Clostridiaceae bacterium | reverse complement strand
TATAGTTTAACAACATAACGATAGCTATTTAATGTGGTGAAGCCGCTTTTGTTTCCAAAATTAAGGATATGCAACTAAAAGGTTTCACTGTTCTAAAGATTAAGACAATACATAAATTATTATAGAGGTGTGAGTAATGAATGGAAAAGCATATAAAATAAAAGAGAAGCTGTCAGATACACTGGAATTGCCAAGAGATATAATACTTGATATTCCGAAACTGATTGTTATTGGAACAGATAATGCTATTATTGAGAACCACAAAGGTATAATAGACTATTGCGATAATAAAATAAGCATCAATACGGGCAGTGGCATATTGATTATAACAGGAACCAATCTGCTAATAAAATCTATAGTACAAGAAGAAATTGAGATAAAAGGCAAAATAAAAAGTATAAACTTTTAAATCTGAAATAAAAATGAATAGGGATAATTAGTATTGTAACTCAGCAATCGTATCAAATACAATAATCTGCTATCTCAAGGAAAGATATAGTGTGAAAAATTAGGCTTATTAAGAGGTGATTTCATGTTTATTGTGCGTCTATGGAATTATTTTTGCGGTTATGCTATTATTACTGTTAAAGGAATAAGAGTAGAAAAATTTATAAATCTTGCAGTCATAAATGAGATATATTTATGGGATATGGAGAAATTGGATTACTACACCTTGAGAACCAAAATAGGTATTAAAGATTTCTTTAAGATTCGTGATATTGTAAAAAAAACCGATAGCAGTGTCAGCATTCAAGAAAAGTGCGGTATGCCCTTTAGAATAAAAGTTATGAGAAAAAGAAAGTTATTATTTATTGGTTTAGGGGCACTGCTTATTTTTTTACATATTTTAAGCTCTTATATTTGGATGATAGAAATAAATGGCCAGGGGAATATTAAAGCAAAGGCCATTTTGGATGAATTAGAAGGTGCCGGCTTAAAAGTCGGAGTGCGTAAGACAAAAATAGATAAAAGAGAAGTAGAAAATAGAGCACTTGTAAACTTACCCGATTTGACCTGGATCGGTGTTGAAATAAAAGGTACAAAGGCTTATGTCACTGTATCTGAAAGAATTGCAGAACCGGAATTTATAAATATAGAAGAACCATGTAATATAATAGCTTCTAAAAATGCGGTAATTGATAAAATACTTGTATTAAACGGTGATGGAATTGTAAAAGATGGGGATACTGTAGAAAAAGGACAGCTATTGGTTACCGGTATCATAGAGAGAGAAAATGCGGATGCACGTTATGTTCACGCCATGTCTAAGGTTTTTGCAAAGACTTGGTATGAAGATGTGGAAGAAATCCCGTTGAAACAAATAGAATATAAAAATAGCGGTAAAACGAAGAAAATTTACAGCATGGAGTTTTTAGGCAAGAATGTTAGAAAGAGATTGATAATTCCTTATGTGGATTATAATAAAAGTATTATGGAAGATTATATATTTGTTTTTGGAGATTATGTGTTCCCGGTTAAATTGATTACAGTAGTTTTTACAGAGTTGAAACCAATAGAAAAAAACTTAAACATTCAAGAAGCAAAGGAACGTTGTCTAAAGAGATTAAATGAAAGAACAAAACTTCAATATCCCAAAGATGCAATAGTTTTAAATAAAAAGGTAGAGTATTTTTCCAGTGAGGAATCGATAATCGGGAAAATATCTGTAGAAATAATTGAAGATATAGCCGAAAAACAAATTATCGGAATTATGCATTAATATGGAGGAATAAATATTGGTAAAAAACATAATAGAAGAAAGCGTTGAAATTACAAGCTTAGAAAACTCTAAAAATCTTTTCGGGGATTATGATCAACATCTTATTATTATTCAAAATGAATTTGATGTAGACATAATAGTAAGAGAAGGGGAGATTAGAATCATCGGTGAAGAGGAAAATGCAGCCATGGCAGTAAAAGCAATCAAGCTGCTTATTGATAAACTTGAAGAAGATCAATCAATCACAAAACACATGATAGATTACACTATCAGACTTATAAGGGAAGGGGAAGATAAGAGGACCGATGAGTTAAACGATATTATTTATACCACAAGCAGGGGAAAGGTTATAAGATGTAAAACACTTGGTCAAAAAAACTATATAAACGCTATCATAAATAATGAAATTATTTTTTCTATAGGCCCTGCAGGTACGGGGAAAACATATTTAGCAATGGCAATGGCAATCAAGGCATTCAAAAATAAGGAAATAAGCAGAATAATACTTACAAGACCGGCTGTTGAAGCAGGTGAAAAGCTTGGATTCTTGCCCGGTGATTTACAGGACAAGGTTGACCCTTATTTAAGACCCATATATGATGCTTTGTTTGATATTATGGGGGTAGAAAACTATCAAAAAAACGTAGAAAAAGGCTTAATAGAGGTGGCACCACTTGCTTATATGAGGGGCAGGACTTTGGATGATTCTTTTATTATTCTTGATGAAGCACAAAACACTACATCAGAGCAAATGAAAATGTTTTTAACCAGACTCGGTTTTGGCTCAAAAGCAATAATAACAGGTGATATAACACAAATAGACTTACCTAAAGGCAGATTTTCAGGTTTGAAGGAAGTAGAAATGATTTTAAAAGGAATACCCGGAATAGAGTTTATATATTTGACTGAAAGAGATGTTGTAAGGCATAAGCTTGTACAATATATAATAAAAGCATACGATAGGTATGAAGAAAAAAAACCGAAAGAAAATGTAAATTATTCTGGAAATACCGTATACAATTCGTGAAACCTTTAGAAAAATTGTCTAAGCAAATACGGAGGTTAGTTTATGGATAAACCGTATGAAAAAAGATTGGAAAAAGTATTAACAAATAAAGAACTGACGAAATGGTCAATAATGGTTTTGACCTATATGCTAATAACTTTTGGCATACTGTTAACATCTACTCCGGAAGTATACAATTTTAGCATTGGCGATGTGGCAGATCAGGATATAGATGCACCTTCAAATATGGTGGATAAAGTTGCAACAGATATTAAAAAAGAAGAATCTGAAAAACAAGTTCAAGCTATCTATAAGCTTGACTTAACTGTTCAGATTGAATTGGAAGGGCAAATAGACACCTTTTTTAAGCAACTGAAAGAGCTTCAAGACAACGATATACTGGCTTTGGAACAGAAACTAAAAAACTTGAGTTATTATTCTAACATAGAATTGGATAACGAATCATATGAGATATTATTAAAAAGCAGTCAGCAAGACTTGATACAACTGCAAGATAATATAAAGTACTTGATTAATCAAATCCTGAACCAAAGGATTAATGAGGAACAATTAGATAGTAAAAAAGAAGAAATAACAAACTTTTTCGGAAAACTGCCTGTAAATAATAAGCTCAATCAAATAGGTGAAAAAGTTACAAATAATATAATCAAACCTAATTTGTTTTATGATGAGGAAGAGACTAACAAAAAAAGAATTGAGGCACGAAACAATATTGATGATATACTCATTAAAAAGGGTACAAGGATAATTAGCAAAGGTCAGGAAGTAAATTCACAACAAATTGAACTTCTCAAATCATACGGATTAATAAAAGATCATGAAGGTAGAGATTGGAAGATTTTCATATCATATTCCGTTCTGATATTCTTACCTTTAGCCGTTTTATATCTTTATTTACGTAATTTTTGCTCCAAATTATGGACAAACAATTCAATGTTACTTCTTCTAAGCATTAATATGATTATTACTTTGTTGATTACTGTGGGTACAAGCACCATATCAGTATATATGATACCCATACCTGCTTGTGCTTTAATTATTTCAATCCTAATAGATCCAAGGGCTGCTATTATGACTAATTTATTCATGAGTTTGATAGCAGGATTTATAACGGATTTTAATATGACCATAGTAATAACCTTGATTTTTTCGGGAATAACAGGATCAATAATTGTATCAAGAACTCACCATAGGAGTGTTGTGATTTATGCGGGACTTGCCATCTCGGCAATAAACATGATTTCTATAGCTGGTTTTGGTATGATTGGCAATGTTGAACCTAAGATTCTAATATATGATATAAGCTATGGAATTGTTGGGGGGATTTTTACTTCAGTATTGACAATAGGTCTTTTGCCTTTTTTTGAATCTATATTTGATATTATAACTCCCATTAAGTTGCTTGAGTTATCAAACCCCAATCATTCTTTATTAAGACGATTACTGATAGAAGCCCCCGGGACTTACTATCACTCGATATTAGTAGGAAATCTTTCCGAGGCCGCAGCAGAGGATATAGGGGCAAATGCACTTTTATGTAGAGTTGCGTCTTATTATCACGATATAGGCAAACTTAAGAGGCCATATTTCTTTAAAGAAAATCAACTGACTAAAGAAAATCCACATGACAAAATCTCACCTAACTCGAGTGCAATGATTATAACTTCTCATGTGCAAGACGGTTTGGAAATTGCCAAGAAATATAAGCTACCCTCCAAAGTAATGGATATAATTGCACAACATCATGGAGATACTTTAGTGGCTTACTTTTATCATAAGGCAATTACCACACTGGGAGATAACTTGGTATCTGAAGAAAAGTTCAGATACTCGTTCCCCAAACCTCAAAGCAAGGAAGCAGCCATTGTGATGTTGGCCGATTCTGTAGAGGCATATGTACGCTCCATGACGGAGCCTACAAGGGATGAAATGGAAAAAGGAGTCAGAAAGATAATTCAGGAAAAGATTAACGACAATCAATTTAATCAATGTGATTTATCTTTAAAAGACATTGAAGAAATTATAAAATCATTTTTGAAAGTATTGGAAGGTATATTCCATGATAGGATAGAATATCCGGAAAATATTAAAGAAATCACTAATGGAGGTGTGGCTAAAAAGGAGGCAGTGGTTTGATTGTTTTAGTTGACAACAGACAAAATGAAGTAAATTTGCGAAAAGATTATGAAAAGTTTATAGAAGACATTTTGAAAGCTGTTTTTGAGTATGAAAATTGTATTGTTAATTACGAAATAAGCATTTCACTGGTAAACAATAACGAGATAAAAAACCTGAATAAACAGTACAGAAACATTGATAGCTCGACTGACGTCTTATCATTTCCAATGATAGACTGCCACAAGAAGCCAAATATCCCTATATCGGATGAACCCGCAGAGGAATTTGGAAAAGAGTTACCCTTAGGGGATATTGTCATTTCCTTGGACAAAGCAAAAGATCAAGCCGAAAACTATGGGCACACCATTGAAAGAGAGTTGGCTTTTCTTTTAATTCACGGAGCATTGCATCTTTTAGGTTATGACCACGAAAACACAAGAGAAGAATCAATCATGTTCAATAAGCAAGAGGAAATACTAAGACATATAAACTTTGATGTTTAACACAAGTCCTGCTATCCCCAATCAGATAATATGAAACCAAAAAGGAAGAAGGGTTTTTATGAAGGTTAAAAAGGCAATTATATTAATTTTATCATTAACGATTTTATTTAACGCTTGCACTAAGCCTGCAATTTTGGAAGAAGATGAAGAAGAAAGTTTAGAAATAATTGAAGAAATAGAAGAAGCGGAGGAACCTTTAAAATACATATGTACGTTGACCGGATTGGAAGTATTGGAAGAAGCGGATATAAATCAAAGACCTATTGCCGTTATGATAGATAACGAAATAAATGCAAGACCCCAATCGGGATTAGATTGTGCCGATATTGTATATGAAATGCCTGTAGAAGGCAATATAACAAGATACATGGCTATATATCATCACCTGACTTCAGAAAAAATAGGTCCGGTGAGAAGTGCAAGGCCTTATTTTATAGACAAAGCACTTGAATTTAACGGGATATACGTACACTGTGGTGGAAGCCCTCAAGCCCTGAAGGATTTGGATGTTATGAAGGTCGATACCTTTAATGATTTGAAAGGTACCCCTGTTTTTTGGAGGTCAACAGACAGAAAGATGCCTCATAATTTATATACAAATACAAAATACATGAGAGAAGTATCGGAAACGAAAAAATTGGAAAATAAGAAGGCACCTGTCTACTTTGAATTTAGCGATGATTTTTTAATCCCTGACGGAGCTTTTTTTAATATAATTAATATAAACTATGACAGGAGTTATAAGGTATCCTTTACATATGATGAAGAAAATAAAAAGTATTATCGCCACATAAACGGTATACCTATGAGGGATCATGATACAAAGAACGATATAACATCAACTAATATTATTGTTGAAAAAGTTGGGATAAAAGTATTGGATAAGGTTGGAAGGTTGGAGTTATCCAATATAGGTAAAGGCAATGGATATTATCTTACCGGTGGTAGATTAATAGAAATAGAATGGCAAAAAGAAAGTAGAAACGGGAAGACGGTGTATAAAGATCTAAAAGGCAATGAAATCAAACTTAATAAAGGAATAACTTGGATACAGGTGGTATCACAGTATACAAAAATCGATTTTGAGGAGTGATACAGTGGATAAAAGGGAGCTCGTAGCAAAGGCTGTTTCAGCCATGAACAATGCCTACGTAAAATATTCCAAATTTAAGGTAGGTGCGGCACTTCTTACTAAATCGGGTAAGATTTATACAGGATGCAATATAGAGAATTCTTCCTATAGTGCCACTATATGTGCCGAAAGAGTTGCTTTTGCCAAAGCAGTATCTCAAGGGGAAAAGGATTTTGAGGCCATCGCTATAGCAAATAGCAGCAGTGATTTTGCTTATCCTTGTGGTATATGCAGGCAATTTATGTCGGAATTCGGTACTGACTTAAAAGTTATAATATTCGACGGGAAAGAAATGAGAGAACATACTTTAAAGGAGTTATTACCCTACGCTTTTACTGAATTTCTTCCCATGGAAGAAGAAAATTATTGAAATCAGATAATTATTTTAATATAAAAAGAGGTGTTCCAGTGGATAAAGTATTTAAGTCCGGCTTTGTATCGGTAATCGGTAGACCGAATGTTGGGAAATCAACACTTATAAACACTTTAATGGGAGAAAAGTTAAATATTATATCAAATAAGCCGCAGACAACCCGGAATTCTATCAGAAGCATATATACAAAAGATGATTTCCAAATAGTATTTGTTGATACGCCGGGTATTCATAAACCAAAACATAAGCTTGGAGAATATATGGTAAATTCAGCGGTTCAATCGCTAAAAGGTGTTGATATAGTTGTTTCCCTAATTGACTCCTCATCTCAAATAGGCACAGGAGATATGTTTATATTTGATATTTTGAAAGCCGTAGAAACAAAAAAAATATTAGCAATAAACAAGATTGATAAAATATCCAAAACGGATTTGGAAAAGGTTTTGGCTAAAATAACTCAATATCAAGACATATTTGATTCTATAATACCTATTTCAGCCATAGACAAAAATAATACAGATATTATTTTAGATAGAATTAAAGAGTTTTTACCAGAGGGACCCATGTATTTTCCTGACGATATGCTGATAGATATGCCTGAGAGGTTTATTGTTGCGGAATTCATAAGGGAAAAAATACTACTTTTAACAAAAGAAGAGATACCTCATGGTACTGCGGTAGAAGTAACCGGTATGAAAGAAAGAGAAGATAAAGAAATAATAGATATTGATGCAAATATCTATTGTGATAAAGAATCTCACAAAAGAATCATAATAGGCAAAGAAGGCAACATGATAAAAGCAATAGGAAGTAAAGCAAGAGTTGATATTGAAAGTTTTTTAAACTATAAAGTAAATCTACAGCTCTGGATAAAGGTCAAAAAGGATTGGAGAGATAGTATATCTACGTTAAAAGACTTAGGATACAGATAGAGGTGAAAAATGTCTATCATTAATACCCAGGGTTTGGTTTTAAAATACACGAACTTAAATGATGCAGATAGAATATTAACCATATTAACGAAAGATAAAGGTAAAATAAAGGTTTTTGCAAAGGGATGCAGAAGATCAAAAAGCCGACTAATTTCAAGTTGCGAAGTTTTTGCATTCAGCGACTTCATACTTTATAAAGGTACCAACTTTTATCATATTAACAGTTGTGAGCTAAGAGAATCATTTTATGAACTTAGAAAAGATTTGTTGGCTTTGTCCTACGCTGTCTATTTTGTAGAATTAGCTGATACAGTTACTGATGAGGATATGTATTGTAAGAATATTTTTCTCTTGCTGGCAAAAACATTATATTATTTATCTAAAAAAGAAATACCTTTGGGTATATTGACTAATGCATTTCAGATTAAATTACTTGATTTAAGTGGTTTTAGACCATCTTTAAGAAGATGTGCAGGTTGTGGAAAAGAAGGTAATTTCATCTTATTTAATATAAAACTCGGCGGAATCCTATGTGATGATTGTTCAAAAGAAGTGGGTACAATCAAGATAAATCCAAAGACATTAGAATTTTTTAGAAACTTGTTGATTAAGCCTGTTTCAAGATTAAATAGTATAAAAATTGATAATACTATTTTTATAGAAGCCGATAGAATTATTTTTGAATTTATTCAACTGCATATGGACAAAAGGTTTAAATCTATGGTTTTTATAAACAACATTAAAAGTTTTGATAACATCTAATGATCAATACAAATTTTTGAAAGGAGAATGGATTTGGAAATAACCCTTGAAATGATAGATACGATCAAAGAAAGAACCGGGGCAACATATAAAGAGGCACGCGACGCTTTAATGGCGGTGAACGGTAATGTAATTGATGCAATTATAAACATAGAAGAAGCTGAAGAGAAAAATTGGACAGAGACTATTTCCACAAAAGGAAACCAAGTAGTTGATAAACTAAAAACCGTGTTAAAAACAGGTAATGTTAACCGGTTTAGGATAAAAAAAGATAATACTGTTATTATAGATATACCTGTGACTGCCGGTGCCGTCAGTGCAGTAATTATTCCCAAGCTGACTGCATTAGGTGCGACTTTGGCTTTGCTTTCCAAGTGCACAATAGAGGTAGAAAGGCAAAACAAAGGTATTATCAATGTAAGTAATATTATAAATACAGCTATGGGAGAAGTAACAACTAAAGTGAAGAATATTGCAGAGGATGTAAAAAACATATCAGATGGCTGTTGCAAAAGCAATCCTCAACCAATGCAAAACCAAGCTAACACCGGTAATGCTAACACGGTTGATGAATACCCTCCCAAATTCGAATAATTTGTAAATCTTTATTGACAAAAAGATATGATTTTGCTAAATTTGAGTTAAAGTAACCATTGATAGCCAAGATGAAGAGAAGTATCTATAGATGTATTTTAAGAGAGCCGTTGTTTGGGTGTGAAACGGTATTCATCTATAGTGAAGGCACTTCAGAGCTAAGACTTATAAGAGGGCAGCATATTTGCAGCCAATAAGGGTGGAACCGCGGAAGTATGACTTTCGTCCCTTGCAGGATGGAAGTTTTTTTATTGTAAAGAACATTAAAACGGAGGGATTCTTATGACATTTCAGGAAATAATACTTAACTTGCAAAACTACTGGGCAAAGCAAGGATGCGTGATAGCTCAACCCTATGATGTGGAAGTCGGGGCAGGTACTATGAGCCCTTTTACATTTTTAAAGGCATTGGGGCCTGAGCCATGGAGGGTAGCTTATGTAGAACCATCAAGAAGGCCTGCAGATGCTCGATATGGTGAAAATCCCAACAGGGTTTACCAACACCATCAATATCAAGTCATACTTAAACCTTCCCCTGATAATATACAAGAATTATATTTAGGCAGCTTAATAGCATTAGGTATTGATCCTGCCAAACATGATATCAGGTTTGTAGAGGACAATTGGGAGGCACCCACATTGGGGGCGTGGGGGCTTGGTTGGGAAGTATGGCTGGACGGTATGGAGATAACTCAATTTACATATTTTCAACAGATTGGCAGTTTTGATTGTGAATTAGAATCTGCAGAACTAACCTATGGATTAGAAAGAATAGCCATGTATATCCAAGAAAAGGATAATGTGTTCGATATCCTATGGGTAAATAATATAACCTATGGGGATATATTTAAAAATGCCGAAATTGAGCATTCAGTATATAGTTTTGAAGAAGCAGATATAGATATGTTGTTCAATCTATTTGATTTATATGAAAAAGAGGCAAGAAGAGTAATCAGTAAAGATATTATAATACCCGCTTATGATTATGTTTTAAAATGTTCTCATACATTTAACGTATTGGATTCAAGAGGTGCGATATCTGTAACAGAGAGAACAGGGTTTTTATCAAGGGTTAGAAATTTAGCAAAAATGGTGGCACAAGCATATTTAAAACAAAGAAAAGAAATGGGATATCCCCTGCTTGAAAAGTTTGGGAACATGTAGCATAAAACAGGAGGTGTTAATATTGAAAAAGGATTTAATATTTGAAATAGGCACGGAAGAGATACCTGCCAGATTTATGAATAAAACTTTAGAGCAGCTAAAAACTGTTACTGAAAATATGTTCAAAGAAAACAGAATAATCTCAAGAGAAATAGAAACATATGGTACACCAAGAAGATTGACTTTATTAGCAAAGGATGTAAATGAAAAGCAAGAAAATTTGGAAACTATAATAAAGGGACCTTCATTAAAAGCTGCTTATGATTTAGAGGGTAACCCGACAAAAGCATTTTTAGGTTTTATAAATGGAAATAAAATAAAAAAAGAAAACACTTTTATAAAAGAACTATCGGGGACGGAATATGTTTATGCAAAGAAATATGAAGAGGGTGTCCACACTGCAGAAGTATTAAAAAAGATATTGCCCCGTATAATAACAACAATTAATTTTCCTAAATCCATGAAATGGGGAAATAAAACCTTCAAATTTGTCAGACCCATAAGATGGCTAATGCCAATATATGGTGACCTTTTAATAGAATTCGATAAAGACGGGATTCCTTGCAATAAGTTTACTAAAGGTCATAGGACGTTAAGCATAGGAGAAATAGAGATAAACAGCACTGGTGAATACTTTGAAAAACTAAAAAAAGGTTATGTAATTGTTGATCAAAATGAAAGAAAAGAAATAATAAGAAAACAAATAAATGAGATTGCAATGGATAAGGGCGGAATAATAGAATATGATGAAGAACTTTTAGAAGAAATTCTGTATTTGGTAGAATATCCTACTGCTTTTTGCGGGAGTTATGATAAAGAATTCTTAACTCTTCCAAAAGAAGTTGTTATTACTCCCATGAAAGAACACCAAAGATACTTTCCCCTTGAGGATAAAAACGGTGAACTTATGAATTATTTTATTGCAGTACGAAATGGTGACAGTAAATATATAGATATAGTAAAAGAAGGAAATGAGAAAGTACTTAGAGCAAGGCTTTCAGATGCAAGATTTTTCTTTGATGAAGATAAAAAAATACAACTTGAACAATGTGTAGAAAAATTGAAAACTGTTGTTTTTCAAGAAACCATCGGTACAATGTATGAAAAAACAGAAAACATAAAAAATATTGCAAATTATTTGTCAAAAGAATTACATTTAGTAAAAGAAGAGGAAAATAACCTAAACCGTGCTGCATATTTATGTAAAGCTGATTTGGTAACCAATATGGTTAAGGAATTTGCCGAGCTGCAAGGTGTTATGGGGAAGGAATATGCGTTAATACAAGGGGAAAAAGATAATGTGGCCAATGCAATAAAAGAACACTATATGCCAAAGTATTCCGGTGACGAAGTACCTCAATCCGTTATAGGTTCAATTTTAAGCATTTCAGATAGAATAGATACCATTACCGGTTGTTATTCTATAGGTATACAGCCTACAGGCAGTCAGGACCCTTATGCATTAAGAAGAAGTGCTATAGGTATAATCAACATCATATTAGAGCGAACATTTAATATAAACCTGAGAGAGCTTTTGTTAAAAGCTTTTGAGCCCTTTGAAGAAAAAGGAATTCTAAAAGAGGAAAAAGAGAAAATATTAAATGATATATTAAGGTTTTTTAAAGAAAGATTGAGAAATGTATTGTTGGACAAAGGATATGATTATGATATTTTAGATTCTGTCTTAACGGTAAAAACAGATAATATATACGATGCATTTTTGAAAATTGATGAACTTTCAAAATGGAGGAAAAAAGATGCTGGATTTTTGGATATAATAGGCTCATTTAACAGAGTTTCCAATCTGGCAGCTAAGTGTGAAAAAACTAAATTGAACTATGAAATGATTAAAGACCAAGAAGAAAAAGCCTTAATGTCTGCATATGAGACAACTAAAACAAAATTTATGAAAGCAATAGAATTGAAGAACTATAATGATGCTTTGGAATCTCTTAAATACTTGAAAGTCCCCATAGATAATTTCTTTGATAATATAATGGTTATGGTGGAAGAAGAGGATATAAGAATCAATAGGTTGTCCTTACTAAAATCTATAAGCGATATGATGAATACGTTTGCTGACTTTGGTGCAATTGTGATAAACAAATAGCAAATACTATAATCTGTTTTCACAGAATAATTATAACGAGGTGTAAAGATATCTCCCACCTCGCTCCCAACGCTCGGGTAGAGTTTTATTTGTAACAAAACTCTACACTGTAATCTTGTTATAAAATGAAAGAATGTTACAGTTCACACGTTGTTTATATAACCCTACCTATTTCAGATATATTAGTATTTGATAGAGATTGCGTTGTGGAAGGGCTTAGGGTCTGTTAGCGAAATGGAGGAAAAGCGAAATCACACCACCGGAAAGACTTTTCTTATGTAATTCAAATAATATAACGTATAAATTTTGATTTCGCCCGCAATAAGCTTACAGACTTTTAGCCTTGTAACTCAGCAATCGCGTCAAATACAATAAATCTGCTATTATGGATAAACTGTAGTGTGAACTGTACCAATAACTTTTAATAAAAGTTAAAAAAGATTTGAAAAAATGTGGTAATAGACCTACTCTTGTGCTAATATATTGAAGTATAACAATTTTCATGTATCATAGAGCATTACTACTTTCGGATAAAAAATAAAAAATTATATAAATTAATTTTATTGGTGGGAGAGGGTTTTATGGCAGAAGCAAAATCCGTAATATATGTTTTGTCGGATTCCATAGGCGAAACGGCAGAACAAGTTGCGAGAGCTGCGGCAGCTCAGTTTAAGATTTCAAAAGATCAAATAAAAAGGATTCCTTATATTAACACCAAGGAAGCCATAGAAAAAGTAATAAAAGAAGCCAAAGAATATAATAGTATTATTATGTATACGATAATTTTACCGGAATTAAAAAAATATTTAGAGGATACGGCAAAGAAAAACAATATTTATTGTGTTGATATTATGGGACCGGCAATCGAAGCTATTTCCCATATTACTAATAAAAAACCCATATATGTACCGGGGATTATAAGACAGTTGGATAAAGAATACTTTAAAAAGGTGGAGGCAATAGAATTTGCAGTAAAATATGATGATGGTAAAGACACAAAAGGTATTAAGAAGGCTGATGTTATATTAATAGGTGTTTCCAGAACATCGAAAACACCTTTAGGAATGTATTTGGCTAACAAATATGTGAAGGTAGCAAATATTCCTTTAACACCTGAAGTTAATCCGCCAAAAGAATTATACGAAGTATCACCTAAAAAGGTATTCGGTCTTATTACTAATCCGGATAAACTTAATGCTATAAGGCAAGGCAGACTGAAAACACTTGGCCTTAACCATGAAGCGAACTATGCTAATATGAATCGTATAAAAAAAGAACTTGAATTTGCAAAATCTATAATGGATGGTATAGGCTGTCAAATAATTGATGTTACGGACATGGCTATTGAAGAAACAGCGGGTATTATATTAAAAGCATTGAAAGAGCAGGAGAGATCAGCAAATTAGAAAGCAATTTGATTCTGCTATTTTATATACATAATAATAAATAAAACAATGATAAAAATTAAAGGAGAGCAAAGCACATGGAAAAATACATTTACAACTTTAACGAAGGAACAGCAGCAATGAAAGATTTGTTGGGAGGTAAAGGGGCCAATCTTGCAGAAATGAGCAACATCGGTTTACCCGTTCCCTTTGGATTTACAATTACAACCCAAGCATGCAATGTATATTATGAAAAAAATCACAAACTATGGGATGAGCTTATCGAGGAAATAAACGTAAAGCTCAAAGAATTGGAAGACAAAACAGGAAAAAGATTTGATGATAAAGAAAACCCGTTGCTTGTATCCGTTAGATCCGGGGCAAAGTTTTCCATGCCTGGGATGATGGATACAATACTGAATTTAGGCTTGAACGACGATACAGTAGATGTTTTAGCAAAGAATTCAAACAATGAAAGATTTGCCTATGATAGTTATAGAAGGTTTATTCAAATGTTCGGAAACGTTGTTATGAACATAGATAAAAACAAATTTGACGAAATATTTGAAGGCTTTAAAACAGAAAAGAAGGTAGAGGCGGATACTGAATTAGATGGGGCAACATTAAAAAATATTGTAAAAGAATTTAAAAAGTTATATAAAAAAGAAACTAAAACTGAATTTCCGGAAAAACCGGAAGAACAGCTATTACTTGCAGTAGAAGCAGTCTTTAAATCATGGAACACCGAAAGAGCCGTGATATACAGAAGAATTCATAATATCCCCGACAATTTAGGTACAGCAGTAAATATTCAATCCATGGTTTTCGGTAATATGGGTGATGACTGCGGTACAGGTGTTGCATTTACCAGAAACCCTGCCACCGGCGAAAAAAAGCTATTTGGTGAATTTTTAATAAATGCCCAGGGTGAAGATGTAGTTGCAGGTATAAGAACACCCCTTGATATAGAAAAGCTTAAAACGGTTATGCCTGAAATTTACAAACAATTTGCAGATTTTGCGGATTTACTTGAAAATCATTATAAAGATATGCAAGATATTGAGTTTACAATAGAAAAAGGAAAACTGTTTATTCTTCAAACAAGAAACGGTAAGAGGACGGTGGAAGCTGCAGTGAGAATTGCAGTGGAAACAGTGAGCGAAGGCAAATTAAATGAAGAAGAAGCACTGCTTAGAGTTGAACCATCCCAAATAATGCACCTTCTGCATCCGACTTTCGATAAAAGCATACTGAAAAATACTAAACCCGTTGCCAAAGGTTTGCCTGCATCACCGGGTGCAGCAAGTGGGAGAATATACTTCTCCGCTTCGGATGCCGTTATAGCTTCAAAAAGAGGCGAACAGGTGATATTGGTTAGACAAGAAACATCCCCTGAGGATATAGAAGGTATGGTAGAGGCACAAGGAATTTTAACATCCAGAGGCGGAATGACTTCTCATGCCGCAGTTGTGGCAAGGGGAATGGGAAAATGCTGTGTGGCGGGTTGTGAAGCAATCAAAGTAAATGAAAGCACAAAATGTTTTACCGTGGATGATAAAGTTTTTAATGAAGGTGATTATATATCATTAAACGGTAGCAGCGGAAACGTTTATGAAGGTGTTATACCAACCCTTGAACCGGAATTAAGCTCCCAATATACAACACTTATGTCATGGGCTGATAAGTATAGAAGACTTAGGGTCAGGGCTAATGCCGATACACCTAAAGATGCGGCAAAGGCTGTAGAGTTAGGTGCTGAGGGAATAGGTCTCTGCAGAACCGAACATATGTTTTTTGAAGAAGATAGGATAGCGGCAGTGAGAGAAATGATATTGGCAGATAATGTAGATCAAAGGCGAGCAGCTTTGGAAAAAATCCTGCCCATGCAAAAAGAAGACTTCGTCGGCATATTCAGGGCCATGGGACCAAGGCCTATAACTATTAGGCTGTTAGACCCGCCTTTGCATGAATTTTTGCCGAAAGATGATGAAAGCTTAAAAGAATTAGCAAATGATATGAAAATAGATTTTGGGAAATTGAAGATAAGAGTAGAAGACCTAAAGGAAATCAACCCTATGTTAGGCCATAGAGGATGCCGCTTGGCAATATCTTATCCTGAAATAGCCGAAATGCAAATTAGGGCCATCATCGAGGCGGCAATACATGTAAAGAAAGAAGAAGGCATAGATGTAAAACCTGAGATAATGATACCTTTAATTGTGAAGCCCAAAGAATTAACCTTTATAAAAGAAATTGTTGTTAAAATCGCAGATGAATTGATTAAAGAATCCGGAATAGAGTTGAAATATTTATACGGTACTATGATTGAAATACCCAGAGCATGTATAGTTGCGGATGATATAGCCGTGGAAGCTGAATTTTTCTCATTCGGCACAAATGATTTAACACAAATGGCTTATGGTCTGTCAAGAGACGATGCGGGTAAAATTATAGAAGAATATTTAAATAAAAAAATATTCCAAAAAGATCCTTTCCAAAGCATTGACAGAAAAGGTGTAGGAAGATTGATGAAACTTGCTGTAGAACTTGGAAGAAAGCAAAGACCGGACATCAAGCTGGGCATCTGCGGCGAACATGGCGGGGAACCCTCATCTGTAGAGTTCTGTCATGAAATCGGCCTGGATTATGTTTCCTGTTCTCCTTTTAGGGTTCCAATAGCAAGGTTGGCAGCAGCTCAGGCTGTAATCAAAGAACAACATGGTGATGAATATTCACAAAAATAGGGATGGGTTTTAACCCATCTCTTTCTTATGGCTTACATATTTATAGTGCATGAACTCCAAATTTGTGCCAACTTTACTGCGGCATATGTTGTCAGGAATGTTCAAAATATCTTTACATTGTACAAGAAGAGTGATATACTTTTATAAAAATATGTACAAGCAATATTCAAAAGTTTTTATGAATACAATTAACAAGTTGAGTAAACAAATTGGATAAACAAGTTGAAAACTTGTTCGTTGTATTATTTGAGATAGATTAAAATAGATATAGTCCCAAAGATGAATAACCTATCATAGTCCTATAAGGGATAATTTATATAAGAAAATATGTGGGAACATATTGAAGGCATAATTATGTCATTGTGCTTGAACTCATTGGTCTTGTGCATAAACGACCAATGGGATTATTATAAAAAATAGGGAGGGGTAATTCATGAAAAAAAGACTCTGGATCTTGACTTTGGTACTTCTATTGGTTGTTTCTGGCGTTATAGGTTGCTCCAAGCCTGCAGCACCTGCACCGGGTGGTGGCGGTGGGCAGGAAGCACCGAAATTTGATGGGGAAATTTTAGTAGGAATCATGGTTCCTGTTACAGGATCAGAAGCTACATACGGTAAGGATATGGAGAACGCAATCAAAATTGCTGCAGATGAAATAAATGCAGCGGGCGGTGTTTTAGGCAAGGAACTAAAGTTTGCTTTAGGTGACGATGGTTGTGACCCACAAATGTGTACGGCAGCAGCAAGCAAATTGGTTTCATCGGAAGTTAAAGCCGTTATCGGAGGTTATTGCTCCGGGGCAACTATTCCCGCACTTAAGATTTATGGAGATGCCAAGGTACCTTTTATAATCACTGCGGCAAACTCCACACAGTTAATTGATGAAAACCCCGGTTGGGCATTTATGATAAACAGCCCCGGTTATCATCAAGCTGATGCAGCATCTGCTTTATTTGAAAAGTTAGATGTTAATAAATTAGCTTTTGTACATCAAGGTGATGGTTTTTCTGAAAACTTGGCAGAATTGACGAGAGAAGAATGGAAAAAGAGGGGTCATGAAGTAGCTGCTTATGACGTTGTCAATAAAGGTGAACAAGACTTCTCATCATTAGTTACAAAGATTAGATCCTCAGGTGCTGAGGGAGTATATTGGACAGCATATCATGCAGATGGTGCTTTACTTATAAAGCAGCTTCGTCAAGGTGGTTATACCGGTGAAATAACAGTAGCCGACGGCTCCAGCTCCGTGCAACTTTTAGAGATTGCTGGAACAGCCGGAGAAGGTGTATACTGCACATCACCACCGGTTGTAGACTTCCTACCGGCAGCCAAACAGTTTATTTCAGCATATAATACAAAATATAAACAAGAGCCCGGTCCTTATGCAGGACTTGCATATGATGGAACTTATCTATTAGCCGATGCTATAAAAAGAGCGGGGAGTACTGACCCAGACGCAATTCGTGAAGCATTGGTCAAAACAGATAATTTCCCGACCCTTTCCGGTGTGGTTACTTTTACACCGAAAAACGTTCTTGAAGAAAGTAACTTCATCACTATCAAAGGTGAAGGAGGCAAATGGGTTCTGGTAGAATAAACCTATAAACATAAAATGGGGGTATATCCCCCATTTTATGTATACCTTCAATAAATGAAAGGGTGAGCTTATGTCAATACAAGAGATAGTCGTTCAGCAAATAGTTAACGGCTTGCTTTTAGGTTCATTTTACGGGTTAGTCGCTCTTGGTTACTCAATGGTTTATGGTATCGTTAAGCTGCTGAATTTTGCTCATGCGGATATTTATATGGTTGGTGGATTTGTCAGTTTGACCTTCTTAACATTATTTAAAGGTACATTTATCGGTAACGGATGGGCAGGCATAGTTGTTGCTATGCTACTAAGCATGTCAATTGTCGGGCTTTTAGGAGTTGTAATAGAAAGAATTGCTTACAAACCTTTAAGAGAAGCACCGCGACTTTCACTTTTAATCACTGCTTTAGGCGTTTCTATGATTTTGTATAATTCCGTAATGGTTATAACCGGTGGCGAATACAGAGCTTATAAAACCGGATTAGGATTCCAAGGAATTTCTATCGGCAGTATCTTCATTACCCATACACAGGCTATTTTGATAGTGGCTGCAATCGTACTCATGCTGGCACTTCATCTTTTCATAACAAGAACCATGTATGGGAAAGCAATGAGAGCAATATCAATGGACCTTGACTGTTGTCGTTTGATGGGAGTCAATTGCAACAAGATTATTGCTCTTACATTTTTCGTAGGGACTGCATTGGCAGCATCCGCTGGGACCATGGCAGGTGTGTATTACGGGAGCTTGCACTTTTTCATGGGCTTCGTAATCGGTATCAAAGCTTTTACTGCGGCTGTTATCGGTGGTATCGGAATAATTCCGGGTGCTATGTTAGGCGGCTTGTTACTTGGCCTTTTGGAGTCTTTCGGGACACAAATACCATTTATCGGTTCAGAGTGGAAGGATGTTTTTTCCTTTACGATTTTAATTGTTATTCTTATATTTAAGCCAACGGGGCTTTTAGGTAAAAAAGAAAGTGAGAGGATGTAGAAGCTATGAAGGAAAATCAGACTGGATTGCAAACTGCAGCCACTCAGACAGCTAAAAAGAGCAGAAACCCATTAGGTCAGATTACGGATAAATTATATGAATTGTTTGACAACAAGAAGGTGCGATATATAACTTTAGCTGTTGCTATAGCTGTGCTGCTTTATTTGCCTATGAAAACAAATATGTACTTTATGGAAGTAGCGACTAATGTGTGGTTTTATGTGGTTATGTGCCTGGGCCTTAATATAATAGTGGGATTTGCCGGGCTTCTGAGCCTTGGATACGCTGCATTTTTCGCAGTTGGTGCGTATACAACCGGAATAATGATACTACGATTCGGCATTAATTTTTGGCTTACCTTGCCGGTTAGCGTATTCATGGCCGTAATAGCAGGACTTGCTATTGGAACGCCTACGCTCAAATTGAGAAGTGACTATCTCGCTATCGTTACTTTGGGTTTTGGGGAAATGACCAGATTGGCAGCGAGAAATTTAGAAATAACGGGACGTGCTACAGGTTTGGTTGGCATAAGCAGGCCATCAATATTTGGCATGACCTTATATAGAATAAACCATTTTTATTATGCTTTTTTGGCCCTTGCTATTTTAGCAATATTTGTTTCCTATAGGTTGAATGACTCAAGGTTGGGCAGGGCATGGAAATGCATACGTGAGGATGAGGATGCTGCAGAAGCTATGGGCATAAATGTTGTAGCCATAAGGCTTTATGCTTTTATTATAGGTTCAGTTTTTGGTGCGATTGCCGGATCTTTTATGGCTGTTAAAATGACGGCTATTTCGCCTGATTCCTTTTTATTTACCCAATCGGTTATGATATTGCTTGCCGTTGTGCTCGGAGGCATGGGGAAAATCCCAGGTGTAATACTTGGTGCTTTTGCAATGGTAGTATTCCCTGAGGTTTTCAGGGGAATCGGTCAGTATAGGATGTTAATTTTTGGTTTGATATTATTAGTTATTATGATTTATAGGCCTCAAGGGCTATGGCCGGATCGTGGAGTCGGGGATGTTAAAAAGGAAAAAATATGCGACAGTGAGGTGAATTAAAGTGGTGATATTAGATATTAAAAATTTGACACTCAAGTTTGGAGGAATAATACCGGTTAATAAAGTCAGTTTTGGCATTGAAGAAGGTTCTATAGAGAGCCTTATAGGACCCAACGGTGCAGGAAAAACATCACTTTTTAATTGCCTTACCGGTTTTTATAAAGCACAAGAAGGGGATATACTATTTGAGGGTCAAAGTGTAATGAAACTGAAACCTCATAAAATTACGGAGTTAGGCATGGCCAGAACTTTTCAAAATTTACGCTTATTTAAAAACTTAACAGTTATGGAGAATATTATGTCCGGGATGCATTGCCGTACTTCATCAGGTTTGGCAGGTGCCGTAATCAGGCCCCCTGCACAAAGGGCGGAAGAAAAGAAAATAAGGGAAGTTGCTTTGGAATGTATGGATTTTGTCGGCATATTGGATAAAAAAGATAGAGTTGCAAAGAATTTACCTTACGGAGACCAAAGAAGAGTGGAATGGGCAAGAGCTCTTGCTACGCAACCTAAACTTTTATTGCTTGATGAACCTGCGGCGGGTCTTAATTATGATGAAAAAATGCAGCTTGTAGAGCTTATAAGACGTATACGAGATGAAAGAAAAATAACCGTATTTTTAATAGAACATGACATGGGGCTTGTTATGAAGGTCTCAGAAAAAATATTTGTAATCGATTACGGTATTAAAATAGCGGAAGGAACTGTAAAAGAAGTGCAAAATAACCCGAGGGTAATTGAGGCATACCTAGGGAAAGAGGAGGATCAGGCGATATGAGCGAAGTAGTTCTTTCTCTTAAGGGCTTGGAAACAAGGTACGGACAAATATATGCATTAAAGGGCATCAGCTTGGATGTGTACGAAGGTGAAATTGTAACTCTCCTTGGTTCCAATGGTGCAGGCAAAAGTACCACATTAAAGACAATTTCAAGCTTAGTGCCCGCATGCGGGGGAAAAGTGGAATTCTTCGGCAAGGATATCACAAATGCTCCACCGCACTCTATTGTGGAAATGGGTGTAATACACGTTCCTGAAGGCAGAAGGATCTTTAAAGAATTAAATGTAATAGAAAATCTGGAAATGGGATCGTTTACCCTAAAAGATGATGTGGAAAGAAAAAGGAGAATGGATAAAGTTTTTGAGTTGTTTCCTGTCCTGGAGGAAAGGGGGAAACAACCGGGTGGGCTTCTATCGGGCGGAGAGCAGCAAATGCTTGCCATTGGCCGTGCCTTGATGACAGACCCCAAGGTTTTGCTTTTGGATGAACCTTCCATGGGTCTGGCACCAATAATAGTTACCGGAATAATGAATATAATAAAAAGGATAAATGAAGGAGGGACTACGGTCCTTCTTGTGGAGCAAAACGCCAAGGTAGCTTTAAAGCTGGCAGATAGGGGTTACGTACTTGAAACCGGCGAAATAGTAATGGAAGGAAAAGCGGATGTGCTGGCCAAGGATGACAGCATTGTGAAGGCATATTTGGGGCATTAGAGAAATCTTTAAGGGTGCTTGTCAATCAATTGATTTGCGAAGCACCTTTTTTATATACCCATCATTAGGTTCTCGTTATAACGAGGTGTAAAGATATCTCCCGCTTCTATTAGGGAAATCCATGGATTTCCAGTTCATTTTTGTAAAATAGGTGGTGTGCATATCTCCCACCTCGATGAAACGCTCGGGTAGAGTTTTGTTTTTGCAAAAACTCTTTACTTTAATCTTGTTATAAGAGATATGAAATCGCGGATTATTTTAGCGGTAATACCCCATATTATTTTGTCGTTATACTCATAAAAGTAAACGGGGTATGTGCTTTTTCCCCATTCGTAGGATTTGCCATTTTGAATTAAGTGATATGGAAAATCATCATTTGGTCTCATTGAAACATTTATATAATGGCAAGCAGGTTTTTGTGATATAAGTTTTGATAACGGGACAGTAAATATTTCCTTTACTTCATTATTAAAAGTATAGTTATAGTTGTTTAAGAAGCCGAAAAAAGTATATATTAAATAGTTAAATGGTGTTATTAGAGTATCGGAAGCACCAATTATAGAAATATTATCGGGATTCAGGCATAATTCTTCTGATGTTTCCCTAATGGCAGCCTCAAGTTCATCTTCTCCTTTTTCTATCCGTCCCCCAGGCAAACATATTTCATTAGGTTGCTTTTTCAGGCTTTTAGAGCGTATCTCGAAAAGAATGGAAATATCATCATTATTCTTTATTAATGGAATCAATATTGAAGAACGTACATAATTGCCTTTACTTGAAATATTAGGTTTTCTATTTTTTAATTTTAAAACGCTGTTAATCACGGATAAATCAAATCCTTTTATTTTATAATAGGAAAGTCCTACTTTCCTACTATATTAAATACAATTTATTTATATGCCGTGCCAATATTTCCTCATTTAATATGGCACATGGCAGTAAAAGCGGCTTTTTCGCCGTATATCATATTAAGGATTCATTAGCAACTATATAGTTTAACAACATAACGATAGCCATTAAATGCGGCGA
>CAZQHS010000012.1:0-23440 GCA_964593485.1 uncultured Clostridiaceae bacterium | reverse complement strand
CCGTGCCAGTATTTCCTCATTTTATTCGGAAATTGCACATGGCTATAAAAGCGGCTTTTTCGCCATGGTTCGTTTGATAAATCTAAATAATGATGGGGAATTAGAAATCTAGTGTTTATATTTGGTATGGCGAAGCCGCTTTTTTCATGCAGTTAGTCAAAAAAGTAATTCTTCATTATTGCAAATCAGTTCTATTTTATAAATGGGTCATGTATATTTAAATAAACATGTGTAAATGGGGGGGGTTATATGTTTAAAGTTTCTGAATTGAGACAAAAGGAAATTGTAAGTTTATCGCAAGGGAGAAGACTGGGTTTTGCTGTTGACGTAGAAATAAATTTGGAAGCGGGCAATATAGAGGCTTTAATATTGCCGTCTCAAGGGAAATTTTTCGGCTTGTTGCCAAAAGATAATGACTTAATAGTACCTTGGGAAAAGATTAAAAGAGTGGGTACCGATTTAATACTTATTGATATTGATTGAAACCTCTTCACTTAAAGCATTTTTTCTTTTACAATAGACATAGATGAATGCAAATAAATAAGATTAACTTTATAGTGAAACAGGGGTGGATAGCAATGAAATGTCCTTTTTGCGGATGGAATGAAAGTAAGGTAGTGGATTCAAGACCGGCGGATGATTATGTAGTTATCAGAAGAAGAAGAGAATGTGAAAAATGCTCTAAGAGATTTACCACTTATGAAAAGGTTGAAGAGATGCCCTTGATTATAGTAAAAAGAGACGGAAGACGCGAAGCATTTCAAAGAGAAAAGATTATCAACGGATTAATAAGGTCCTGTCAAAAAAGACCTATATCTCTAAGGGAAATAGAGGAAATAGCCGACAGTGTTGAAAAAGAACTTTATAATACTATGGATAAAGAAGTAGACAGCAAAAACATCGGTGAGATGGTTATGAGCAAACTAAAAAAGTTGGATGATGTCGCATATGTAAGATTTGCTTCCGTATACAAACAGTTTAAGGATATCAACACCTTCATGGATGAACTCAATAATATAATGAAAGAAAGATAAGAATTTGAAGTACAGGCCGGATAAAAGCCTTAATATGCTTTTAAGCCCACGGAGGTTATATGAAAGAACATAAGATATTAATCGGGGGAATAGTACCCCATAGCATTGCTGAAGAACTTGGCATAGAAAAGGGAGACAAGTTGTTAAAAATAAACGGAAAGTTTATTGAAGATATATTGGAATACAAGTTTCTGATAAGTGAAGAAACATTATTTGTGGATATAGAAAAACAAAACAATGAGATTTGGGAATTAGAAATAGAAAAGGAATTTGATGAAGATTTAGGCTTTATATTTGACGGGATTATTGCTAAACAAAAATCTTGTTCCAATAAATGCATATTTTGCTTTGTTGACCAATTGCCCAAAGGTATGAGAAAAACTTTATATTTTAAAGACGATGATACAACATTATCATTTTTGCAAGGTAACTTTGTAACATTAACAAATATTAAAGATGATGACATAGAAAAAATGATTAGTTATAGAATAAGTCCCATAAATATTTCTATTCATACCACCGATATGGAATTGAGAACAGAAATGCTTAACAACAAAAATGCAAAAAAACTTATGGGATATTTAGATAAACTAAAAAAGGGAAGAATTGAAATGAAAGGGCAGATAGTTCTTTGCCCTGATATAAATGATGGAAACAAATTGACCCGAACTTTAAAAGATTTGGCACCATATTATCCGGAATTGAGTTGCGTAGCAGTTGTTCCCGTGGGACTGACCAAATATAGGGAAAAGCTTTATCCATTAAAGGAGTATGATAAGTCAAGTGCCTTGGAAGTAATAAAACAAATAGAAAAAATGCAACAAGAGTTCATCACAACCATAGGGACACGGTTTGCATTTTTATCCGATGAGTTTTATGTATTAGCCCAAAAAGATCTGCCACCTTATGAACACTACGAAGGTTTTTCCCAATTAGAAAACGGTGTGGGTCTTATTAGATTGTTTCAAGACAATATAAATATTACATTAGAACAGTTGCAAAATACCAAAACTCCTCAAATAAGTGCCACAGCAATTACCGGAGAATATGCCTTGTATTACCTGCAGGAAACAGCCCATAGCATCATGGATAAACTTCCTGATGTTACATTGGAGGTGCTGGGTATGACTAATGATTTCTTTGGCGACTCCGTAAAGGTAGCAGGGCTTATCACAGGCAAGGACATAATTTCTCAGCTAAAAAACAAAAAATACGGTAAGAATGTTTTAATACCGGATAACATGTTAAAAAAGGATGAACGGATATTTCTTGATGATATAACCATAGAGGATGTTGAAAAGGCTTTGGATATAAGGATAATAGTATGTAAGCACGACGGAAGCGATTTGATAAACAATATATTGGAAAAATGCTAAAGATGGGAGATGCCGATAATGTCAAAACCTATAGTTGCTATAGTGGGAAGGCCAAATGTGGGGAAATCTACTCTTTTTAATAAAATCTCGGGCAAACGAATTTCCATAGTGGAAGATACCCCGGGTGTGACAAGAGACAGGATATTTTCAGAGGCGGAGTGGATAGGGGTGCCCTTTTTAATAATCGATACAGGGGGTATTGAACCTTATTCAGAAGATATAATAATGATTCAAATGAAAAGACAGGCTGAAATGGCAATAGAAACCGCAGATGTAATAATATTCGTTGTTGATGGTAAGGAAGGGATAAATCCAACGGATATAGAGGTTGCAAATCTTTTAAGAAAAGCAAACAAACCGGTGATATTGGCTTGCAATAAAATAGATGCACCGAAATATAAAGATAATATCTTTGAATTCTATAATTTAGGCATGGGAGAGCCCATTCCCGTTTCTTCGGGGCAATCCTTGGGATTGGGTGACCTACTGGATGAAGTGATAAAAGGTTTTCCAAAAGATGAAGAAAAGCAATATAACGAAACAACAATAAAAGTAGCTGTTGTGGGGAAACCCAATGTGGGGAAATCTTCCATAATTAATTTCATATTGGGTGAGGAAAGAGTAATAGTAAGCGATGTGCCAGGAACAACGAGAGATGCAATCGATACTTATTTTAAAAAGGAAAGTCAGGAATATGTAATTATTGATACCGCAGGTATTAGAAAAAAGAGCAAGGTGAATGAAGCTGTGGAAAGATACAGCGTAATAAGGGCCTTTGCCGCAATCGAAAGAGCGGATATATGTCTTTTGGTTATAGATGCCCAAGCAGGTGTCACAGTGCAGGACAGCAAAATTGCGGGATTTATCCACGAAGAAGGCAGAGGAGTCATAATTGTAGTTAATAAGTGGGATTTAATTAAAAAGAATGACAAATCCGTACAGGCCTACAAGGACGAACTATTAAAAGTATTGCCTTTTATGAGCTATGCTCCGGTTATTTTTGTTTCTGCATTGACGGGTCAGAGAATAACCAAAATATTGGATATGGTTGACTATGTTTCTACCCAACATGCAATGAGAGTGCAGACCGGGGTTTTAAATGATATAATAAATGAAGCCGTGCTTATGAATCAGCCATCGATTTCAGGTGGCAGGAGGCTGAATATTTATTATGGGACCCAAGTGTCTGTTAAACCTCCCACCTTTGTAATTTTTGTCAACGATCCTGCCCTGATGCATTTTTCTTATGAAAGATACTTGGAAAACAAGATCAGAAAATCTTTTGGATTTGATGGAACGCCTATCAAAATTTTTATAAGAGGAAAGGAATAAAAGGAATTGGGCACAGCTTTTGGAATTATTTTTGTCATAATTATATCCTATATTTTAGGAAATTTTTCAACAGCGTATCTTATAGCAAAACTATATGCAGGAATAGATATAAGAAAATACGGCAGCGGAAATGCAGGAGCCACCAATGCCCTACGTACCCTTGGTAAAAAGGCGGGAATAGCTGCTCTTTTGGGGGATGTTTTAAAAGGGATATGTGCTGTTGTGCTTGGAAAACTTATAGCTGGGGAAGACGGTCAAATACTTGCAGGTTTGTTTGTTGTTGTAGGTCATAATTGGCCTGCGTTTTTAAATTTTAAAGGTGGTAAAGGTGTTGCTACCACCATAGGTGTTATGATAGCTATAAACCCATTTATTATTGCGGGCATTGTACCCGCGGGCATTATATTTATAGCAATTACAAAATACGTCTCCTTGGCATCAATTTTAGGAATGGCGGTTTTTCCTTTTATCATGTTATTAACAAGACAGTCTGTTAAATTAGTAGTATTTAGTTTTATATTATCAATAATGTCTGTTTATAGACACAAAACCAATATAAAAAGGTTGCTTGCAGGAACAGAAAATAAATTAGGACAAAAATCAGACAGGGAGTGATATAATTGCAAAAAATTGCTGTAGTAGGTGCAGGAAGTTGGGGAACCGCTAATGCAGTTTCTTTAAGCAATAAGGGAATGAATGTAAGTCTATGGATTAGGAATTCGGAATTGTTGGAAAACATAATAAAGAGTAGAGAAAACAGTACATACTTGCCGGGCGTAGCTTTACCATCGAGCCTAAAAGTGACAAATGATATTGAGGATTGCTGTAAAGAAAGTGATATAATCGTCATTGGGACACCTTCTCATGCGGTGAGAGATATAGTATCAAATATAACTCATTTGATAAAAAGGCATCAAATTATTGTAAATTTAGCAAAAGGAATAGAAAATGGCACCTTATATCGTATGAGTGAAATAATCGAGGAATATCTGCCCAATAATCCCATAGCAGTTCTTTCGGGACCCAATCACGCGGAGGAAGTGGCAATAAACATACCATCTGCGACTGTGGTTTCCTCAAAAAACGAAAAGACGGCACAATTTATTCAAGATGTGTTTATGACCCCGTCTCTAAGAGTATATACCAATCCTGATATAGTGGGTGTTGAATTAGGTGGCTCCCTGAAAAATGTAATAGCCTTGGGGGCTGGTATTTGTGATGGTTTGGGTTTTGGAGATAATACAAAAGCAGCTCTTATGACAAGAGGAGTTGTTGAAATATCAAGGTTGGGCGTGGCATTAGGTGCGAGACAAAGTACTTTTTCAGGACTTTCCGGAGTGGGAGATCTTATTGTAACTTGCACCAGTATGCACAGTAGGAATCGCAGAGCGGGCATTGCCATAGGTGAAGGAAAAACTTTGGATGAGGTTCTTCATTCCACAAAGATGGTGGTAGAAGGTGTACGAACAACGAAATCCGCTTATGAACTTGCAAAAAGAACCGGTGTCGAGATGCCAATTACTCGAGAAATATATAAAGTACTATTTGAAAATGCCAATGTAAAAAACTCGGTTTTAAATCTAATGTTGAGAAGTAAAACAAATGAAATGGAAGACTTATTAGAAATGGATACTTCCGGATGGAAAGATGCTTAAGAGCATCTTTTTTTTGTAATAAAACCTGCTACTGTACATATATATATAGTGCATGTTTGAAACTAATAATCCTGCGTTAGGAGGTAGAAATTTGGTAGAATATGATGTATATCGAAGCATTGCGGAAAGAACAGAAGGAAGTATATACATAGGAGTTGTAGGTCCTGTTAGAACAGGCAAATCAACTTTTATAAAAAGGTTTATGGATTTGGTGGTTGTGCCCAATATAGAGAATGAGTTTAAAAGAGAAAGAACCATAGACGAACTCCCTCAGAGTGCGGATGGAAGAACCATAATGACCACCGAACCGAAATTTGTACCCAATGAAGCCATAGAAATAGTTTTGGGGGAAAGTGCCAGGTTTAAGTTAAGATTAGTGGATTGTGTCGGCTATATAGTGGAAGGAGCTATGGGACACTTGGAAGATGGTCATCCACGCATGGTTAGTACTCCTTGGTACGACAATGTAATACCTTTCGAGGAAGCCGCAGAATTAGGGACAAAAAAAGTTATAAATGAACATTCCACTATTGGTTTGGTAGTTACAACAGACGGAAGCATAACGGATATACCAAGGGTTAATTATATTGAAGCTGAAGAGAGAGTTATAAAAGAGTTAAAAGAGATAAACAAACCTTTTATAATAGTGCTGAACTCGGCGAAGGCGGAAAGTGAAGAAGCTAAAGACCTTAGAAAATCATTGGAAGAAAAATATGATGTTACCGTACTGTTGGTAGATTGTTTGAATATGGGACTTATAGATATAGAAAACATATTGAACAAAGTATTATTTGAATTCCCGATAAAAGAACTAAACTATCATTTACCTCGTTGGTTTGATTCTCTTGATTACGATCATTGGCTTAAGAAAGAAATAATCAATGGAATTAAGGATAACATGGATGAAATCGTAAGACTAAGGGAGGTAGAGGATTCGGTTAAGGCATTTTTAAATCTAAAAAATGTCGACAACAGTGAGCTAACAGGTATGGATTTGTCCACAGGCACAGCAGATATCGATTTTGCATTAAAGGAAGGATTGTTCTACAGAATATTAGGAGAATTGTCGGGACAGGAAATAGCCGGTGATTACCAACTAATTAGCTTGATGCAGGAATTATCCGAATCCAAAAGAGAATTTGACAAAGTAAAGGATGCCATCAGAGATGTAAAAGAGATCGGATATGGCGTGGTAGCACCCTCGGTTGATGAGATTCTATTGGAGGAGCCTGAAATAGTAAAGCACGGCGGAAGATTCGGTGTCAGGTTGCGGGCCAGTGCCCCATCATTGCATCTCATCAAAGCTAATATCGAAACGGAAGTATCCCCAATCGTTGGAACGGAAAAACAAAGTGAGGAGTTTATCAAATATTTCATGGATGAGTTTGAACATAATCCTCAAAAAATTTGGGAAACAAATGTATTCGGGAAATCTTTATATGATATGGTGAAATATGAACTGCAGAGCAAACTATATAAAATGCCTGAAGATATCCAAGGAAAGATTCAAATAACTTTGCAGAAAATTGTAAACGACTCCAAAGGTAGTATTATCTGCATAATTATATAAAAGTTATTAGACAAATCAGTTTAAAATAATATAATAATTATAAATGCCTTAGGTGACGGTAATCGCACCTTAAGGCTTTTTTGTTATATCAAAACCTACACTTTTGTCTCATTGATGGTATAATTATATATAAAACAAATTAAAAAAAACACTATGACAATAATACATAAGGCTGTGGACATAATGATATGGTAAAACGCGGATAAATAGTCGGATAATAAGAAAAACCGGAGGGATACAATGATTCAGGATATAGAACCGAAAATATTTAATAATCAATTTAAAAATAGAAGAGCCCGGGCGGGGGACTTCTTTCTTTCTTATAACGGGGATACGGTATTGGTCAAAGAAGATAAGGATAAGCTTTGGTATCCTTCTTTTTTGGATTTTGAAAAATTCTTTCCTGAGCTGATAAATACTTCACAGTTTTTATTTACGATAGACAATATCAATTATTATTTAACAGAAGAAAAAGGCTTGGATGCTCTTGACGGTTGGGTATATGTAAGCACTGGCAGATTTAGAACAGAACCGAAATATTGGAGGTCTTTTGCGGGAGTAGTGGGATTGCAGCTTAACAGATGGTATACAAACAATAAATATTGCGGCAGATGCGGTAAGCCTACAAAACCTTCCACCACCGAAAGAGCACTCATATGTGAAGCTTGCGGCTATCAAATATATCCAGCAATTTCCCCTTGCGTAATAGTGGCTGTCCACGATAAAGACAGGTTGCTTCTTACCAAATACAAAGGAAGACCCTATACAAATTTTGCACTTATCGCCGGGTTTGTGGAAATTGGAGAATCCTTGGAAGAAGCGGTAAAAAGGGAGGTTTACGAGGAAGCAGGACTTAATGTTAAAAACATAAGGTTTTATAAAAGCCAGCCTTGGCCCTTTACAGATACTGTGATTGCAGGTTTTTATGCTCAATTGGATGGAGATGATACGATAACATTACAAGAAGACGAACTGTCCCTTGCTATATGGATGAACAGAAAAGATATTCCCAAGGATGAATTAAAAATAAGTCTTACCGGTGAGATGATGGATGTGTTTAGAAAAGGAATTTTATAAAAATGGTCTGGGTGAGAGGACTTGAACCTCCGGCCTCTTGAACCCCATTCAAGCACGCTACCAAACTGCGCCACACCCAGACAATTAAATTACATATAAGAATATAACACATAGAATAACATATTTCAAGAATTTTAAAAAAATTTATAGTTATACTGTGATAATGTCATGTAAAAACATATAAATTTATTCAGTGAAAATGTCATGTTAAATTTATTCTGATAAAATGTCATGTATGAGAGAGGAATATTTAATATGACACAAAAGGACGTTACTATTTACACTTTCTTGGTGTCATACTGGACAAGACGAAGGATCTTAGTTCCAGAAAACAGCGAACAGAATAGACTTGACCTTAACCCACTGAGCTCTGAGTTCTGGGATCAGAATTCTAATGAATCAATAAATTTCCCCAATTTAAAGAAGGATAAATTATGATTTTGGAGAAATATATAGCAGTGACTCAATAAACTTTACATAATGTCTAACGAAGTTTTATGAAGTTTTGATATATAAACACTATATAAGGAAGATTTAATATGGCAAAAAAGAAAAAAAGACCAACATCTTTTTATTTGTTTTCAATTATACTCATTATTGTTGTGGGATTATATATAATAAGACATTTTTATTTTGGTTATGACACGGAGATTATTAAATACGGAACCATGGAGGATTCTTTTGATATAACCGGTCTTATAATTAGAAATGAATGGGTTTATAATTATTCTGCCGATTTGCAGTTGAAGAATAAAGTCCCCCAAGGGCAGAGGGTTCCTTTTGGTAAAAAGATTGTTGAAATTGTAGTAGGGGATGATGTGGACAGCAACTTACTGCCCAAGATAAACAAATTGGAAGAAAGAATAAATGAAATAAATAAGAATGCAATGGAAAACAATATTTTTGAAAAGGATTTAGAGAAATTAGATGCAAGTATAAATGAAAAAGTGGAATTGCTAAAAAAGTATTCAAAGGCAGGGGATTTTGAAAACCTAACTGAAATCAAGAACGGACTATCAGCAGATTTGTATAAGAAATCACTTATATCGGGGGACAACAGCTTTTCAGGTAAGAATTTGGAACAACTGACAAACGAGAAATCCCAGCTTGAAAACCTGTATATGAACAACTTGAATGCTGTTTATTCAAAAAGCACAGGTATTGTCAGCTATTATTTAGATGGATTTGAGCAGTCCTTAAACCCAATCAACTTAGAAAAGCTGAGCATTGATGAAGTGAAGGAGATTACTACATCCCAAAGTGAAAAAGCTTCCATTGAACCACAAACCGGAGTTAAAATAGTAGAAGACTATACCTGGTATATATGTTGTGTTTTAAAAGAGGAACAAGCAAAGAATATGAAAGTAGAGAATAGATTAAATATTAAATTTACAAACAGCGGAGCGATTGTAAGTGCAAGAATAGTAAGTATTTCTGAGCCAATTAATGGAGAGCAAAAAGTAGCTTTTGAGATAAACGAATATGCGGATGATTACTATAACTGCAGAGTTGCTGATATTACGATTATCACCAAACAGCATGAAGGATATGAGGTTTCAAAAAACAGCATCATAAAGAGAGAAGATCAAACAGGAATTTTTATAAACAAAAAAGGGATAGTCAGGTATGTGCCTGTAGAAATATTGGCTTTTGATGAAAACAAAGCGATAATACAAAATATTGAAGATGAAGAAATGGATACAGGGAAATATATAATAAAGCTTTATGATGAGGTAATAAAAGCTACTAAAAATATAAAAGAAAATCAAAAGATAATGTGAAAAGGAGTGTTTTACGGTTGAGCAGTATACAGGATAATGTTAATGATGTTTTGACAAGCATTAAGGATATATGCAAAAAGCAGGGGAAAGATTATAAGGATGTAACTTTGGTTGCGGTGAGCAAAACCGTTGAAGTACCCAGAATAAAAGAGGTTGTTGAAGCCGGAATAGAGAATTTGGGAGAGAATAAGGTACAAGAAATATTGGAGAAATACGATGATTTGAAAGATGTTTCAAACATTCATATGATTGGTCATTTACAACGCAATAAGGTAAAATATATAATAGATAAAACGGTGCTAATACATTCCGTTGATAGCATTAATTTATTGAAAGAAATAAACAAAAGGGCAGCCCAAGCTGAGTTGATAGTTAATGTATTGATACAGGTAAATGTTGCCGAGGAAGATTCCAAGTATGGTATACAAATAGAAGAAGTGAATGATTTTTTGGAGAGTTCTGCTAAATTCAAAAATGTGTTCATTAAAGGCCTTATGACAATTGCCCCTTTTACGGATAATACCGAAGAAATCAGGCAGGTTTTTAGAGCCCTTAAGAAGAAATTTGATGAAATATCCGGCCTGTCATATAGCAATGTTGAAATGAAATATCTTTCAATGGGCATGACCAGCGACTATGACATTGCCTTGGAAGAAGGAGCAAACATGCTGAGGATAGGGACAAAAATATTTGGTAGCAGAGACTATAATAAGTAAAGGAGGAAGGGAAATGGCAGGAAGCATTTTTAGCAAAATATTATACTACATGGGGATAGGCGAAAACATTGAAGAAGATTTTGAAGAACCGATGGGTGAAAACAAAAGACCTTTACTGGAGCCTGTCAAAAAGAGTAATATCGTGAGTATGCCCACAGGTTCAAATCAAATCAAGGTTGTGCTTATTGAGCCTACGGACTACGATGATGTACAGGATATTTGTGATAATCTGAAAAATAAAAAGCCTATAATTATTAACTTTGAAAATTTAGATAAGGATATCGCAAGACGTATGGTGGACTTTATAAGCGGTGCTATTTATGCTATTGACGGAACAATACAAAAAGTATCGAACGGTATTATTGTTGCCGCACCATCCAACGTGGATATTCTTAGTAGTATGGGTGAGATTAATACTGAAGCTATTGATTTTGAAAAATTTATGGACTGGCTAAAATAAAAGATAGTGAGTGATGTTATTGAAAAATATGTTCTTATGGTCAATTTCAAAGTTCTTTTCCGTTATATATTTACTTATATTTATCAGGATTGTTCTTTCTTGGGTAAGAATAAATAAATATAGCAAATATTTTGAAATTATATTTCAGCTTACGGATATCATTTTAGAGCCTGTAAGAAAACTTATAGGAAGGCTTGGTATTGATACGGGTATGTTAGATTTATCTCCAATCATAGCATATTTCTTGTTACAATTTATTGAAAATTCAATAAAAAAAATAATATGGGTATTATTATAAAATAAATCTTTGCAATTATCTTACATAATTAACTTGGGTATTCTCGGAAATAAAATATGGTGCGAATAAATAACCTTTTATATAGATATATTATAAATATGCGAATGGAGGTTTTGTTTGTATGTTAACTCCTATGGATATACGCAACAGACAATTTAAAAAAGGGTTCAGGGGATATAGCGAAGACGACGTGGATTTGTTTATGGATAAGATAGTTACCGATTTTGAAAAGATGTACAAAGAAAACAACGAATTGAAAGATAGAGTTAACATGTTTAACGAGAGGTTGGAAAGCTATTCCGAAATGGAAAAAACACTCCAGAGCACATTGGTGATAGCACAAAGAACATCAGAGGATATAGTGGCTAATGCCAGGAAAGAAGCACAATTAATTATCAAAGAATCGGAGGAAGAACGTAAAAAGATTATTGCTCAGGCGAATACGGATATCTTGGATTTAAATCGAAATATTGATGAACTGAAAAAACAATTGCAAATATTTAAAACCAGATATAGGACTTTTTTAGAAGCCGAATTGGAAAGCTTAGAAGCATTTTTTAAAGAAATATAAAAACATTCCATACATTTCAAGAGCAGGGTTTAGCAACTGCCTTTAATTAAGTGTGAGTTGAGAAGTGGGATATGAGAGTTGAGAAGTGAGATGTGGGAGATGAGATGTGAGAAGTGGGAAATGGGAATAATATTGTTTATTGCAGGAGGTGGACATTTTGATTGAAAGGGTAGTTTCTATTAAGGAGAAAGTAAAGATGTCTAAAAAGAAAGTTTCAACCTCCGATAAAAAAGATAAAACAGAACAAATAGCCGCTTTATTGGGTGAATCAAAATTTGAAGAATATGTGGAAATGATATCGGACCCCAAAAAGATTATAAAAAGGAATTTTATTGCTGGGATAGCCAGGGGCTTTGGTATGGCTATCGGCTTCACACTATTAGGAGCAGTTGGGTTATATATTTTGCAAAAACTTGTGGTGTTAAACCTGCCTTTTTTCAGTAACTTTATTGCAGAAATAGTTAAACTTGTTCAAGACAGACTATAGGAGGTTTTTTATTGGAGAAAAAACAAATAGAATAATTTCGTAGGGGGTTATGTGTTTGTATTCACTTGTAATTATCGCCGCTATTGCGGGGCTTGATCAATTATTAAAATATCAGGTAATTGATAAAGTGATGAAAAAAACAAATGTAGAAATAATAAAAAATTTTTTTTATATAACCTACGTAGAAAACTATGGTATTGCATTTGGTTTGTTTAAAAATAGAAACTCTTTTTTTGTCATCTCTACATCTATTATTATTATGATTTTGCTTTACACAATAAATCGCTTTCATGATAAAAAGATACTTTTTACCATCTGTTTAGCCTTAATTGTCGGTGGAGCCATAGGAAACCTTATTGATAGGCTGAAACACGGTTATGTTATTGATTATCTGCAATTTACTATTTTCCCGCCTGTATTCAATCTTGCAGACGCTGCAATTGTTTGTGGGGCTATTCTATTAAGTCTTATACTTTTTTTTGACAAAAGTATTTCTATATAAATGCATAGGAGTTCATATGGATGCTTATTATTTTGAAATAAATGAGAAGGATGGCGATAACCGTTTAGATGTTTTTGTTTCCAAAAAAGTTGAAACTTTCTCCAGGTCTTATATAAAAAAATTAATTATTGACGGTAAAGTAAGTGTAAACGGAATTAAAAGAAAGCCGAATTATAAATTAAAAATAAATGATAAGATAGAGGTTCTTATACCTGATCCTACGGAACCGGAAATCATTGGGGAAGATATAGATATTGATGTTATTTATGAGGATGCACATATCTTAATTGTGAACAAACCACAAGGAATGGTGGTTCATCCCGCCCAAGGTAATTACAGTGGAACCCTTGTCAATGCTTTGCTTATGAGTTGTACGAGCCTTTCGGGAATAGGCGGTGTAAAAAGACCAGGAATTGTTCATAGGCTTGATAAGGATACATCAGGCCTGATTATAGTCGCAAAGACCGATAAGTCCCATTTGAAGCTCTCAAAACAGCTAAAAGAACACAGTATAACACGGAAATATATTGCACTCCTTGAAGGAAAAATGAAATTGGAAAACGGAGTGATAAATATGGCCATAGGAAGGAACCCCAACGACAGAAAAAAAATGGCCGTGGTTAGCAAAAACGGCAGAAACGCCATAACGTACTATAAGGTAATTGAGAGGTTTGATAATAACACTTTAATAGAGGCCAGATTGGAAACGGGAAGAACTCATCAAATAAGGGTGCACATGGCATATATGGGTCATCCTATTGTAGGAGACGCTTTATACGGTTATAATAAGCAAAAACATGATTTAGATGGTCAGCTTCTTCATTCTTATAAACTTGAATTTAATCATCCGGTTACAGATGAGTTTTTGAAGTTTTCTATTCCTTTGCCGGATTATTTTGAAAATATTCTGAAAAAATTGAGGCACACCGAAGGATCTTAGTTCTATAGTCCAGAGCCTGGTGCCCGGAGCCCAGCACCCGGAGCCCAGTGCCCAGTGCCCAGTGCCCGGAGTCCAGATTGGGGGAAGTATTATGATAATAAAAACTGAATTATTGGATGCAAAAGCTTTAGATAGAGCTTTAACAAGAATTGCCCATGAAATAATTGAAAAGAATAAAGGCATCGAAAATTTGTGTTTTTTAGGTATTAAGACAAGAGGTTTTCATTTAGCCGTTAGATTATGCGATAAAATATATGATATCGAAGGCTTTAGATTGCCTTATGGGGGGCTTGACACGGCAAAATACAGGGATGATTTAAAAAACGGTAGAAGATATAGCCAACAATATGATAGGCCTTTCGATTTTTCGGTATTGGACAAAAAGGTAATACTTGTGGATGACGTTTTGTATACCGGAAGGACCGTAAGAGCGGCTATGGATGCTGTAATGGATTTGGGCAGGCCCAAGCTGATACAATTGGCGGTTTTGATAGATAGAGGTCATAGGGAATTGCCAATCAGAGCTGATTTTGTCGGTAAGAATGTACCTACATCAAGAAACGAGAAGATTATTGTAAATGTGAAAGAAATTGATAATAATGATATTGTACTACTTATTGATGACAGCGATATTTAATCGTAGAAACGGAGAAATGAATTATGAAACTTTTATTAAAAAATTGCAATATAGTTGACCCGCACATAGATTATGAAGAAGAAAATAATATATTAATTGAAAACGGCATTATAAAGAAGATTTCGTGTGAGTCGGATTTTCATGCAGATTTGGTTATTGATGTAAAAGGCATGATAGTAACACCGGGTTTTATTGATATGCATTGTCATTTAAGAGAACCAGGTTTTGAGTATAAAGAAACGGTAAGAACAGGTACTATGGCTGCCGCCAAAGGAGGTTATACAACTATTTGTTGCATGCCTAACACCAATCCGGTTATCGATAATATTAATGATTTAGAAGATTTGAAAAAAACAATAGAAAAGGATGCAGTGATAGAAGTAATCCCTATAGGTGCGGTGACAATAGGACAAAAAGGAAATGAATTGGCAGACTTGGAAAAGATGACTGAACACGGGGTATGGATGTTTTCGGATGATGGAAACCCCATATGGAATAGCAAAATCATGAAAAAATGCCTTAGCATGGCGAAAACAAAAAAATTACTTATAATAGATCATTGTGAAGATTTGGACTTGGCCGCAAATGGTGTAATTAATGAAGGGGAGACATCAAAAAGAATGGGGCTTAAAGGTATTTCCAATGCATCGGAAGCAGAACCTATAAAAAGAAATATAAGAATATCTCAAGAATCAGATGCACCTATTCATATTGCACATATAAGCACGGCAGAATCGCTGAAAGCTATAAAGGAAGCCAAGGATAAAGGGGTAAAAATTACCTGTGAAGTAATGCCTCATCATATATCCCTTTGTGATTTTGATATAGTGTGCGATAACACTGATTTTAAGGTTAGTCCCCCATTAAGGAGCAAAAAAGATGTAGAAGCTTTAAAAAAAGGCTTGGCAGAGGGTATCATTGATGTGATTGCCACGGACCATGCACCTCACGGCGAAAGGGATAAACCCAAAGACTTTTATAAAGCAGACAACGGGATATCTGGATTTGAAACGGCTTTTTCCGTCTGCTATACATATTTAGTACGAAATGATTTCTTAACAATGAAAGAACTAATAAAATTAATGTGTTCAAAGCCAGCGGGTTTATTAAATATTAATAAAGGCAGGATAATTGAGGGTTGCATTGCGGATTTAACTGTTGTAGATTTGAATAAGAAATATATTGTGAATAAAAATGATTTTGTTTCCAAAGGTAAAAACACTCCTTTTCACGGCATGGAACTGTGGGGGGAAATACAAATGACAGTTGCTTCCGGTAAAATAGTTTACAGAAAGGAAGAAAAAGCTAATGTTTATAGATAAATTGATTAGCAAAATAATAAAAACAAGAAATCATTGTATTGTGGGGATAGACCTTCATGAAGGCACTATTCCCCAAAGTTTTTGGGAGAAACACCATGATCCTTCCCTTTCAAAATTAGAATCAACTGCAAATACTATGTTTCAATTCAGTAAAGAAATAATTGACTATGTATATGATATAGTACCGGCAATAAAACCCCAGGTGGCTTTTTTTGAGAAATATGGGAGCTATGGTTTTAAAGCTTTCGAAGATGTATGCAGATATGCAATGAATAAGGGATTAATTGTATTGGCTGATGTTAAAAGAAGCGACATAGGCAGTACTGCTGCCGCCTACTCAAATTATTATTTGGGTGTGGATTATTCCTCAATCTCAGTGGATGCAATAACCATAAACCCCTATTTTGGAGAGGACTCAATAATTCCTTTTGTAAATGACTGCGTTAAAAATGGCAAAGGATTGTTTGTTTTGACCAAGACATCCAATAAATCTTCCGGCGATTTGCAAAACAGAAATTGTGATGGCAAAAAGTTATATGAAATAGTAGGAGATTTGATAACTAGACAAGGAGAGTCTTGCATAGGGAAATACGGATATAGCTCAATTGGTGCCGTGGTGGGTGCTACCCATAAGGAAGATGGGGACAAAATAAGACGATTGATGAAAAACTCCTATTTCTTAGTGCCGGGCTATGGAGCACAGGGAGGAAAAGCATCGGATTTGGGCGGGTTTTTTAATGAAGACGGGTTGGGATCCCTAATCAGTTCCTCAAGGGGGATTGTAGGTGCTTATATGTCGGATAAATATAAAAGTAAATATGATGAAAATTTATTTGCTGCTGCTGCAAGAGAAGCAGCTATTGATATGAAAAATGATATCAATGCTGAGTTGGAAGCAGCGGGAAAAGTTGCGTGGTAGGAGGCAAGTATATGTATATAGGAGATTGTCAGATTATTGAAAACATAAGTCTTTTAGAAGATATATTTAAGATTGAACTATATTGTCCCCATATCTGCTTTGCGGCAGAGGCAGGACAGTTTGTGCATATAAAAGTTTCAGAAGGTTGTGATCCGCTGCTCAGAAGACCTCTTAGCATAAATAGTATTGATAAGGAAAAAGGCAGCTTTACTTTACTTTATAAGGTTATGGGAAAAGGAACCCAATTGTTATCCGAGAAAAAGTCCAAAGGTTTATTAAATATAATGGGTCCCTTAGGTAAAGGATTTCCTATTCATAATGATAAAAATGTTGCAATTGTAGGCGGGGGTTTAGGGATAGCACCGTTACTGGAATTGTCAAAACGACTGAAGACCCCTGACATCTATCTCGGATTTAAGGATTGTGTTTATATGGTTCATGAATTCTCTAATTATGCAAAGGTTTTATATGTATTTACCGAAAATGGTAGCACTGGGATAAAAGGCTTTCCTACACAACTGCTAAATAACAACATCGAGAAATATGATATTGTGTACACCTGCGGCCCAAAAGCCATGATGAAGGCAGTTAAAGGTATCTGTGAAGACAACGAGGTTTTATGTTATGTTTCCATGGAAGAAAACATGGGCTGCGGTATAGGGGCATGCCTTACTTGTTCTTGTAAAACAAATACTGTGGGGAAGTATAAAAGGGTGTGTGTTGACGGCCCTGTTTTTGATAGTAAAGAGGTGGTTTTAGATGATTGATTTATCCTCCCATATAGGCGGCATAAAACTTAAAAACCCTGTGATAACAGCCTCCGGTACTTTCGGATTCGGGCGGGAATATGGTGATCTATATGATTTAAGCAAGCTTGGTGCGATAACTGTCAAAGGTATTACATATAAACCGCGTGGAGGCAACATACCGCCACGTATAGCAGAAACTTCTTCCGGTATTTTAAACAGTGTGGGCTTGGAAAATCCGGGAATAGATGCTTTTATATCAACGGAACTTCCGAATTTAAAGAAATTCAATGTCCCGATAATAGCAAATATATCCGGTAACACAATTGAAGAATTCGCAATTATGGCAGAAATGCTGAATAAATTGGTAGATTTTATAGAGCTTAATGTTTCCTGCCCCAACGTGAAGGAAGGCGGTATGGCATTCGGAATAAAAGCAGATTCAATATATAAAGTAACCTCCGCCGCAAAAAAAACTTCGACAGTGCCTATAATAGTGAAGCTCTCACCAAATGTAACGGATATAACCGAAATGGCTCTCGCCGCCGAGACCGGGGGAGCGGATTGTTTATCCCTTATAAATACCGTAACGGGAATGAAAATTGATATTAATAAAAGAAAGCCTTATTTTGATAATATTATTGCAGGTTTATCAGGACCTGCAATTAAACCTATAGCCTTAAAAATGGTATGGGAGACCGCATCAAAGGTAAATATACCGATTATAGGGATGGGGGGTATTATGAACTGGCAGGATGCTGTTGAATTTTTTATGGCAGGTGCTGATGCCATATCCATAGGAACAGCTAATTTTATTGAGCCATATACGCCTCTTAAGGTATTAGAGGGTATTACAATTTACATGGAAGAACATGGTGTAAGAGATATTAAATCCATGAAAATATTTTAAAGGGGATTGTATTCATGAATAAAGAAGAGATAATTGAAATACTTATTAAATGTGGGGTACTTATGGAAGGTCATTTTGTTTTAACATCGGGAAAACACAGCAATAAGTATGTGCAGTGTGCAAAACTATTTCAATACCCCAAGTACAGCCAAGGAATATCAAGGATTCTTGCAGAAAAACTTAAGAAATATGATGCGGACTTAGTAATTGCACCCGCAGTGGGAGGGATTGTTTTATCCTATGAAATAGCCGGACAGCTTAACATTAAATCACTATTTGCTGAAAGAGAAAACCAAAAGATGACACTGAGAAGAGGATTTGAAATCACAAAAGGGGATAAGATTATTGTGGTTGAGGACGTAGTTACAACCGGCGGTTCCGTTAAGGAAGTTATTGAACTTGTAAACAGCCTTGGCGGTGATATAAAGGCAGTAGGTTCAATTGTAAACAGAAGCAAAAACAGTTCTGTTTTTCCGTATCCCTATGAGTATGTTATACAAATAGATATGGACTCTTATGATAAAAAAGAATGTCCTCTATGTTTGAAAGGTTCAATTCCATTTAAACCGGGAAGCAGGATATAGAAATACATATCGGATTCTTAAGATTTTTTAGAAAACACATTTCAAAAACATTCTGTAGTAAGTATTCATTATATTTAGAAAGATGAAATAATACATATAAGGAGTTTCAATATACATTAACTTTAGAAAATATTAAATATTGTGTCAATGTAGGAGGAAAAAAAGTTTTTTTGTAGAAGTATATAGTAGATTTTTTTGAAGGAAGTGACAAATAAAAAAATAATGTGATCAGTTTTAATTAATATTTGAAATGAAGGTGTAGAAATGGAACAAAAAGCCAGAGAAAGATGGGGCACTCGGTTTGGATTTATCATGGCGGCAGCTGGCTCAGCAATTGGTCTCGGTAATATTTGGAGATTCCCGTATTTAACCGGTATGAACGGTGGCGGCGCATTTATTGTAATATATTTAGGCTGTGTTTTATTAGTTGGACTAAGTATTATTACTGCCGAGTTTGCAATCGGTAGAAGAACACAACTTGCTGCAGTTGGGGCCTATAAGGCTTATAGCAGAAGTTGGAGCTTTGCGGGAGTTTTCGATTCTTTCATTGGCAATCCTGTTCCACCGCTTATTTGGATGTTTCTTTTTCATGAAACACTCTCTTATATTTACACCTCAATACACAATATTAAGAATAATCACAATATTACAAATACCGAGAAAAAGAAGGAAAAAAGTTTTTCACGTAGAACATTCTATAAATAATTATTTTTACTTAAGTATTTTATTGCCTCACTTTTGTGTTAGCCGATATAATCATGGTTTTTATGGCAACGGTTTAGTATAGGCAATAATATAATTATCAGATAGAATTTTTCTCTTTCTGATATTTTAAAATTTAAATAAGGAGGTGGAAAATTAATAATCCAAACTATTTTGAAAGGAAGGTGTAAGAATGGAACAAAAAGGTAGAGAAAGTTGGGGTTCACGTTTTGGTTTTATTATGGCTGCGGCAGGTTCGGCAGTCGGTCTTGGAAACATTTGGAGATTTCCTTATCTAACCGGTATGAACGGTGGAGGCGCATTTATTGTAATATATTTAGGATGTGTTATATTAGTCGGTCTAAGTATTATGATTGCAGAGTTTGCAATAGGCAGGAGAACTCAGCTTGCAGCAGTTGGAGCTTATAAGACTTACAGCAGAAAATGGAGTTTCGCAGGGGTCTTGGGTGTTCTCAGCGGTTTCTTTATCATGGGCTTTTATCCCGTAGTTGGCGGATGGTCCATGGCATATATTGCCAAATCATTTACAGGTTTATTGTCCGCTCCTGAAGCAATTGGTGATATATTTGGTGCATTTATCGGAGCCCCTGTACAGCCATTGATTTGGATGCTTATTTATCTAATTATTAATGTATTGATAGTAGCAAGAGGTGTTTCTGCAGGTATAGAATTGGCAGGGAAGATATTAATGCCTATTTTATATGTTTTACTTTTGATTGTTACCGTGAAAGGACTTACTATACCAGGTGCAAGTGCGGGGCTTTCTTATTTGTTTGTACCTGATTGGTCAGTAGTCACTGGTGGAACTTTCTTGGCTGCTTTGGGGCAAGCATTCTTCTCATTGAGTCTTGGCATGGGTTGCATGATTACCTACGGGAGCTATCTTAACAAAGAGGAAAAACTGCCTAACAACGCTCTTATTGTTGTTTCAATGGATACCAGCGTTGCTCTTTTGGCAGGTGTTGCAATGTTTCCGGCATTATTCGCATTTGGCATGGAGCCGGCGGCAGGCCCGGGACTTGTATTTGTTGTTGTACCGCAAATATTTGCTCAAATGGGCGGTATAGGACCATTATTCTCAGCATTTTTCTTTGTTGCACTATTTATCGCTGCTTTGACTTCTTCCGTATCCTTGATGGAAGTTGTTGTTGCATACTTAATGGATGAAAAGAAATTGGATAGAAAAGTTGCAACTTATGGGACTTCAGTCGTTATGGCTGTACTTTGTACATTGTCCTCATTATCCCTGGGAGTTATGTCGGATACTACAATATTAGGCGTAGGTGCCTTTGACTTCTTTGATATATTAACCGACAAGATTTTCCTGGCAATTGGCGGAATGCTCCTTGCAATCTTTGCCGGTTGGTTCTTGAAGAAAGAGGACCTAAAAGATGAACTTACAAACGGCGGAACCTTATCCTTTGGTTTGTTTGAAGTTTGGTACAATATTATAAAATATGTTATTCCGGTTCTTATCGGTATAGTTGCTGCTGTAGGAATAGCATCAATTGAACAAACAAGCTTAATGATATTCGGTATTTTGGTTATTGTTGTGCTTGCTATATTCTCTAAAAAACTATAAAAGTGACAGAGTTAAAAACAGCTATCGAATACTAAATTTCGGTAGCTGTTTTTTGTATTGTTTGATAGTAAGGTTATATTTTTAACCTATTTAGCTTTCTATGGTTTCGGATTTGAAAAGGCTTAGGTGCTTATGGGGCGGTGCTGCTTTTCAGATTTTTGTAATTAATATTTAATTTCCTTTTTTTATACGATTAATCTGCTCTGCTTCAGGTGTTATATAAATAGTTTTATAGTTATCATATATCACCATTCCGGGTTTGGCACCTGAAGGTTTTTTAACATTTTTCTTTTGTGTATAGTCAACAGGTACATTGGAAGATAGTTTGCCTTTGCTGTGATAGGCTGCAAGCAAAGCAGCTTCACTAATTGTCACATCATCTACTTTTTCGTTACCTGTTTTTACAATTACATGTGACCCGGGAATATCTTTTGTATGAAACCATATATCTCGGGGATTGGCAATTTTTAAAGTTAAATAATCATTTTGCATGTTGTTTTTACCTACATAGATATCAAGATTCCCCGATGATACGTAATGCAAAAGTTTGTGGGTTTTCTTTTTCCCTTTCGATTTGCTTTTGCTGTTTGTTCTCCTTAAATATCCCTGTTGTAAAAGCTCCTCTTTTATTTCATCAATTTCTTCATGGTCATAACATTTGTCTAAGCTTTCCATAACACTTTCCAGGTATATGACTTCTTCTTTAGTCAGGTTTATTTGATTAGTAAGTAACTTTAAAGCTTTTTTTGCTTTATTATATTTTTTATAATAACTCTGGGAATTCTCCGTAGGTGTCAAATTTTTATTCATTTTTATTTCAATTAATTCTAAATCTGATGAATGGTAATTTTGAAGAAGGGCAGTATCCATGCCTTTTTCTAAAGAATATAGATTAGCTATAATCAAATCTCCCAATAGTTTATACTCCTTATACTTTTCTGCATCATGCAGCTCGTTGTTAAGTATTTCCAGCTTTTTAACACTACGGTCCAGTCTGTTGGAAACTGTTCTATGCAAATCACCGGTTTTTTGCTTCATTCTGTTTAGCTTATCTTTTTCTGAATAGTAGGTGTATACGACTTTACTAATGCTGTTAAAATAGGTTTTATCGTAGGATTTGTAAATATTCAGATCAAAAGAGGAGAATTCTATTATTTTGTTATTTTCCATAATAAGATTTGGTTTGTAATCCGTTTTATGCACCTTTTTCAAGATAGCATCAAAGCCTGAAAAAAGTTTTAATATAATTTCATCTCTTGAATCTTTCAAATCCAATTCCGGCTCTACACCGGAAATAAAGCATATTTCCTGTGCCATAAGAGTACTAATGCCGTAAAACCTTTTCATCAGGTACTTATATGCCATTATGCTACCGCTTAGGTTTTTTATATCATTAATAAAAAGTTTTTCACTGATGTCCAAGGGATCGATTCTGTCCTTTGAAGGGGGGTACACATATTTTAAACCTGGTAGTACGGTTCTGACACTGCTCATATGGGCACTGACTCTCTTGATACTGTCAATTATGGTAAAGTCACCATTATTGATAAAAATTATATTGCTGTGGCGTCCCATTATTTCAATTATAAGTGATTTTTCTACCTTATAGCCCATTTCGTCAATACCTTCAAAGCTAATTTCAATTACCCTTTCTAAGCTTAATTGCTTTATATTAAGTATCTTGCTACCAAGCAAATGCTTCCTCAGCAACATACAAAATGATGGAGCAATTAAAGGATTATCCTTCTTCTCTTCCATCAGGTGAAATTTAGGTAAAGATGGATTGGCGGAAATCAAAAGTCTGAAATTGTTTTTTAGCTTTCTTATAATAAAAAGCAGCTCATCTTTTTCCGGCTGATATATTTTTTCAACTTTTCCATCTAAAATTGTATTATTTAGTTCATGAACTAAAGAGTTAACAGTAAAGCCATCAAAAGGCATTTAAAAAACCTCCAAGAATTAAATGTTTTGTATTTTAAGCAAATTCTTTCTTTAATATTTCACCTGATTATATCATACTGGAGCCATTAGAGTGAACAGTAGCAAATATAATAACTATTTTCACAGGATAATTAGTTGCGGTTTACACTGTGTGTATTTTCAACTTTATTATTATATTTGACATGATTGCTGAGTTACAAGGCTAAAGGACTGTAGGCTCATTACGGGCGAAATCAAAATTTCTCAGTTAAATTATATATATAGCATATGGTAATTC
>CAZQHS010000011.1:0-24981 GCA_964593485.1 uncultured Clostridiaceae bacterium | reverse complement strand
ATTAGTATTTGATAAAGATTACGTTGTGGAGAGGCTTAAGGTCTGTTAGCTGGATTCCATGCCAGCCCACAGACAATTAGCCTTGTAACTCAGTAATCGTAGCAAATATAATAATCTATTCTCTTAAGGATGACTGGAAACGGGAATTCTTAGGCACTATTTAGAATATAATTACAATAATTGATTTAATCTTTCAAAGGTATTATAATAGAAAACGTAATATCATATTGACAAAATAAATCTTTATTTTACAAGGGGTGAGGATATTGAACTTAAAAATCTTGACATTTAAAGGCGGGACGCATCCGCCCCATAGCAAAACTTCAACTGAAAAGGTAGGTATTGTTAAGTCAAGATCGCCCGAGACTGTTGTAATACCCATGGTGCAACACATTGGTGCACCATGCCAACCGATAGTACAAGCCGGTGACAAGGTAACAGTCGGGCAGAAAATAGGTGAGGCAAAGGGATTCGTCTCAGTCCCGGTTCATTCAAGTATATCCGGTGAAGTTATAGCAGTTGAACCGAGACTTACTACAGGTGGTGGAACTGTCCCATGCGTGGTCATTAAAAATGATATGCAAGATACAATCTGTGAGGAAATAATTCCAAAACCTGATATAAATAAATTAACTTCAGAAGAAATACTAAGCATTATTAAAGAATCGGGAATTGTCGGAATGGGGGGAGCGGCGTTTCCCACTCATGTGAAACTTTCTCCACCACCGGGAAAGACTGTTGACACTGTAATATTGAACGGTGCGGAATGTGAGCCTTATTTGACTCCTGACCACAGACTAATGGTGGAAAGACCTGAGGATGTTGTATACGGACTTATGGTTTTTATGAAGGCTTTAAATGTTAAAAAGGGTATTATAGCCATAGAGAACAATAAGCCTGATGCAATAAAAGCCATTTATGATGCCGCAAAAGGAATAAACCAAATCGAGGTTGTGACATTAAAAACCAAATACCCTCAAGGTGCTGAAAAACAACTTATAGATGCATGTACGGGTAGGGAAGTTCCTTCCGGCGGGCTTCCGGCAGACGCAGGTGTTGTTGTTAATAATGTTGGTACAGCCGCAGCAGTAGCAGATGCAATAAAAAAAGGCATGCCCCTTATAGAAAGAATTGTTACGGTAACCGGTAACGGATTGAAAAATCCCCAAAACCTATTAGTTAAAATAGGTACTTCATTTAAAGATGTAATAGATGAATGCGGAGGCTTTGATGGCACACCTGGAAAGGTAATTGCAGGGGGGCCTATGATGGGGATAGCTCAATATTCCGTGGACGTTCCCGTAATAAAAGGCACATCAGGCATTTTAATTTTGACAGAGGAAGAGGCAAAGCTTCCTGAGTACTCGAATTGTATCAGATGCGGTAAATGTGTAGAAGTTTGCCCGATTAATATAATGCCGGTTAATATAAGTAATTATGCTTTATTAGATAAATTTGATCAGGCAGAGGCGGCTGATGCTTTGGATTGCATAGAATGCGGTGCTTGTTCTTTTATATGCCCTGCAAAACGACCTTTAGTAGATTCTATCAGAGTTGCAAAAAGAGAAATTTTGGCCAAACGCAGAAAGGCTCAATCCAAGTGATGGAGGAGGAATTATATTGAACAATACGATATTTAGAGTTTCTTCTTCGCCTCATATCAGGTCGAAGGAATCAACTCAAAGAATAATGTTGGATGTTATTATTGCACTTATGCCTGCTTTATTTGCGGCGATATATTTTTTTGGTATTAAAGTTTTAGTAATTGTACTGACTGCGGTGGTATTTGCCGTTGCCACTGAAGTTGCAATGCAAAAAATAATGAACAGACCTGTAACAATAAATGATTTGAGTGCGGTAGTTACAGGCTTGTTATTGGCATACAACGTACCGGCTACGGCACCTTGGTGGCTGGTAGCCATAGGTTCGATTTTTGCCATAGCTATTGTAAAACATTGCTTTGGTGGATTAGGGCATAATTTTATGAATCCGGCCTTGGCTGCAAGGGCTTTGCTTCTCGCATCCTGGCCTATAAGGATGTCATCTGCTGCTTTTGTTTCTCCCGGTGTAAATGCCGTAACAACAGCTACACCCCTTGAACTTTTCAGAGCCGGTGCCGCATGCGGAGATGGGATTGTAACTATTACATCGGCCAGTTTGTCATCAAGCACTACGTTAACATCTTTATGGGATTTATTTTTAGGCAATGTGGGCGGGGCTTTAGGCGAAACATCCGCTTTGGCTTTGCTTATAGGTGGTTTATATTTGATATACAGGGGAGTTATAAGCTATAGAATACCCCTAACTTATATTGGTACAGTCGGGGCATTAGCATTTGTATTGGGTGGGTTTCATTATTATTGTTTTATGTTCCATATCTTGGCCGGGGGTTTGTTCCTTGGTGCAATATTTATGGCCACAGACTATGCTTCAAGTCCCATAACTCCGAAAGGACAGTTGATAATGGGTGTAGGGGCAGGGGTGCTGACAATATTGATTAGATATTTCGGTGCTTATCCAGAAGGGGTTTCCTATTCTATACTGCTCATGAACGTAGCAACTCCTTTAATTGATAGATTTACTGTACCCAAAAAGTTTGGTGAGGTGAAGAAAAGTGCGTGATTATATTAGGCTGACAGGTGTGCTCCTGATAATATGTATTATTGCGGCAGGAGTATTGGGAGTTACCAATGCTGTTACCTATGAAAAAATAATAGAACAGTTAGCTAAAGAAAGTGACCTGGCCCGTAAGGCCGTTTTGTCCGATGCAACGGAATTTAGAAAATTAGAAGAAAGCGATGTAGACGGGATCCTTGATAAGGCGGCTTACGATATAGTAGATGAAGTCTTTGAAGGGACATCAGGGGGTCAACTTAACGGTTATACTGTAAAAACCGTACCAAAAGGTTACGGGGGTTCGGTAGAAATAATAATCGGTATTGATACTTTAGGCATGGTAAGGGGAGTTAAAGTAGGAGAAAATTCGGAGACCCCGGGTCTTGGTAAAAATGCCGCAAAGCCTAAATTCCAGGAGCAATATATAGGTAAGGATTGGGACGAAGGCGTTGTGTTAATTAAAAACGGAATTCCCAGAGAAAATGAAGTGTTATCCATAGCGGGTGCAACAGTAACTTCCAATGCGGTAACATCGGGGGTAAACACGGCTTTGGATTTAGCAAAGGAATTATTAAATAAGTAGAATATCGTGGAGGTGAGGTCAATGAAATTATTAAAGGATTTTACAAATGGCATAATCAATGAAAATCCTACTTTTAGATTGGTTTTGGGGACATGTCCCACCATGGCCGTTACTACTGCGGTATTTAACGGCATAGGCATGGGAATTGCGGTATTGGCGGTCCTTGTTTGCTCTAATTTAATTATTTCACTTATAAACAAAATGGTACCCAGCGAGGTCAGAATCCCTATATATGTTGTTGTCATAGCAACTTTTGTAACCGCGGTGGAAATGCTTATAAAGGCATTTTCTCCGGCATTAGATAGTGCATTGGGTATTTTCATTCCTTTGATTGTTGTTAATTGCATCATATTGGCCAGAGCAGAATCCTTTGCTTCTAAGAACCCTCCGTTGAATTCAATAATGGACGGACTTGGAATGGGTATCGGATTTACTCTTGCTTTAACTTTTATGAGCGGTGTAAGGGAATTATTAGGTGCCGGTACTTTCTTGAATATTCCTGTATTCGGTGCAGGTTTTGAACCGGCATTGATACTTATACTACCTCCGGGCGGCTTTTTGGTTTATGGTTTGATGATAGCCTTATTCAACAAGCTGACCGCTAAAAAAGCGTAAGGGGGGCAGAAGAGATGAAACTGATAGTTATACTTTTATCTGCCATATTTGTTAACAATTTTGTTCTTTCAAGATTTTTAGGCATTTGTCCCTTCATAGGAGTTTCCAAACAGGTAGAAACAGCATTAGGCATGGGGATAGCAGTAACCTTTGTTATGGCTTTGGCTTCTGTAATGACTTGGATAACACAATATGCTATCTTGGTTCCGTTGGGAATCGGATATTTGCAGACCATAGCATTTATATTGGTTATAGCCGGACTTGTGCAATTTGTGGAAATGGTTATGAAGAAAACAAGCCCCACGTTGTATCAAGCACTGGGAGTGTATCTCCCTCTTATAACAACGAATTGTGCCGTGCTGGGTGTTGCAATTTTAAACATTGAATCAAGTTACAACGTCCTGGAGACTTTGGTAAACGGTATAGGGGGAGCCCTCGGGTTTACCTTGGCTATAGTGTTGTTTGCCGGCATAAGGGAAAGGATGGCATTGACACCATACCCCAAAAGTCTTGACGGTTTTCCCATAGCTCTTATAACTGCAAGTTTGCTTTCCATAGCATTCTTGGGTTTTAGCGGTTTGCTTTAGAGCAGCTGATGAAAGAGGTGTATTGCAATGATTAATGAACTTGTGTGGCCTGTTGTAACCCTTGGGGGACTTGCAATATTTTTCGGCATTGTATTGGCTTATGCCTCAAAAAAATTTGCAGTTGAAATAGACCCAAAAGTAGAACAAATAAGATTTTTATTACCCGGTGCTAATTGCGGTGCTTGTGGTTATGCTGGTTGTGATGCTTTAGCTGAATCAATAGCAAACGGTAGTGCCGTTATAAATGCATGTCCCGTGGGAGGGGCAAAACTATCTCAAAGTATAGCCGAAATTATGGGAGTAACTGCAATAGACAGTGAAAGAATGGTAGCAAGAGTAATATGTAACGGAAATAAAGATAATGCAAAAGAAAAATATATATATCAAGGCATAGAAGATTGCAAGGCGGCTGAAATGCTGGCTGGCGGGTCAAAAGGTTGTAAGTACGGCTGCATGGGGCTGGGTACTTGCGAAAAAGTGTGTCCTTTTGATGCCATACATGTGATAAATGGAGTTGCCGTTGTGGATGAGGAGAAATGCACGGCATGTAAAAAATGTATAGAGGCTTGCCCAAAGAATATAATTACACTTGTGCCTACGTCGAAAAAAGTAAGGGTTTTGTGTAAGAATACTGATAAAGGTAAGGCTGTTATGAGTGTATGTAAGGTAGGCTGTATCGGATGTCAAAGATGCGTCAAGGCATGTAAATTTGATGCTATCTCGGTTAGCAATAATTTAGCGGAAATTGATTATGATAAATGCACAAATTGCATGGAATGCGTAAAAGTTTGTCCTACCAATTCTATTTTTGGAATAGCTGAAGAATAGATGTGAATAGCGGCGTAAGCCGCTTTTTCTTTTGCCGTGGTATGTTGAACGAGAATTCTTGTTGTTATGCGGCGGGTGCAGATGTTTTATATATTGAAGTAGTCCACTTTAAATGATAGACTGAAATAGGAAGTTTCGACATTTTTTTAAAACCCTATTGCCGTTTCAATTTATTATTTAATTATAAAGGAGGAATTGTAGCGATGAGAAATGCAAAAAGTAATGGTTGGATTTTACTTTTATTAATCATTTGCGGAATTATCATAGGAGGGTTTTTGGGGGAACTTTTAGGTAAATACATAGCTATACTAAAATTCGGCTACAATTTAGGTGTGAGTCCTCATACATATGATTTAAGGGTTATAAAATTTACCTTCGGTCTTACTTTTAACATAAATATGTTTACAATTTTGGGCATAATAATTGCAATACTTTTTTACAGAAAAATGTAGGTATATAATATGAAAATCATACTTGCCTCAAGCTCTCCAAGAAGAAAAGAAATTCTTTCTCAATTGGGAATAAAATATGAAGTAATTTCGTCTAAATATGAAGAAAAGATAGAAAACATACAACCAGAAGACTTGGTTATGTGCTTTGCTGAAGGCAAAGCTCTCTGTGTTGCCAAAGGCATTGCGGAAGAAGCTTTAGTTATCGGCTCCGACACAATTGTGTACAACAATGGCATATTAGGCAAACCCAAAAATGAAAAAGATGCCTTTAACATGTTAAAAAGTCTTAGTGGCTTATACCATACTGTAATTTCGGGAATTTCCGTAGTAAATACTCCTTCACTACATAAAATTACAACCTTTGAGAAAACCACTGTAAAATTTAAAGACTTAACGGATGATGAAATATTTTATTATATTTCTACAGGAGAGCCTATGGACAAAGCAGGTGCATATGCGATTCAAGGTATAGGCTCTTTAATAGTGGAAAGAATTGATGGATGTTATTTTAATGTTATGGGACTTCCTGTTTACAGGCTTTCTAAAGTACTTGAGGATTTCGGGTACAAATTACTTTCAAGATAGATAGGAGGTTTTTATGAATGGCTGACGGGACAAAAAACTTAACTATTACATCCTTGCCTAAAAATGAAAGGCCAAGAGAAAAATTACAAAATCATGGAGTTAAAGCATTATCAAATGCGGAATTGTTGGCAATACTACTAAGAACAGGTACAAGGAATGAGAGTGCTTTATCCTTATCTTATAAAATCTTATCAAAAAATGATGGAATAAAGTCCTTGGCAAATGCAGAGGTTACCGACCTAAATACTATAAGCGGTATAGGTTTGGCCAAAGCATCTCAACTGATTGCCGCAGTAGAATTAGGTAAACGGATAGCACAGTACTCTTATAACGAAGATATTTATGTTAAAAAGCCTCAAGATGCAGCAAGTATATTAATGGAAGAAATGAGATACTATAAAAAGGAACACATGAAAATAATAATGCTAAATGTCAAGTGTAAGGTTATCGGTATTGAAGAAATTTCTATTGGCAACCTGAATTCATCACTTGCACACCCAAGAGAGATATTTAAACCGGCCATCAAGAATTCAAGTGCAAATATAATCCTTACACATAATCACCCCAGCGGTGATCCCACACCCAGTAAAGACGATATAGAAATCACAAGGCGGGTATACGAAGCAGGTAAAATTCTTGGCATAGAGCTCTATGACCATATTATAATCGGAGACGGAGTATTTACAAGTTTGAAAGAAAAAAATCTTTTTTAATACTTTACAGTTAGGGAGGAAATACATAGAATGTTTTTTAATGCTTTTTCAAAGGATATTGCAATAGATTTAGGTACGGCCAATACTTTAGTATATGTTAAGGGGAAAGGCATATTAATCAGGGAACCATCAGTGGTAGCAATTAATACAGAAACTAATACAGTAAAAGCGGTAGGCGAAGAAGCTAAAGAAATGATAGGAAGAACGCCGGGGCATATAGTAGCCATAAGACCTATGAAAGATGGTGTTATTGCGGATTTCAATATAACGCAAAGTATGCTGAAATACTTTATTAAACAGGCTTCCAAAAACACTTCTATCGGGAAGCCCAGGCTACTTATCAGTGTGCCATCGGGCATTACGGAAGTAGAAAAACGGGCTGTGGAAGAAGCGGGGATTCAAGCAGGGGCAAAAACAGCTAAGTGGATCGAAGAGCCTATGGCTGCAGCTATTGGTGCAGGATTGCCCGTAGGGGAGCCTACAGGGAGTATGATAATCAATATAGGCGGTGGAACCACAGAAATAGCTATAATTTCACTGGGCGGCATAGTGACCAGCAATTCAATCAGGTCAGCCGGAGATAGATTTGATGAAAGTATAGTTTATTATATTAAACGTAACTACAATTTGGCAATTGGAATAAGAACTGCGGAAGAAATCAAAATAAATATCGGTTCGGCATATCCTACCGGGACAGAAGAATCTATGGAAATAAGGGGAAGGGACTTGGTGAGCGGTTTACCTAAAATTCTGACCATTGCTTCGGGTGAGATATTGGAAGCCTTGAAGGAACCTATAGAAGTCATTTTGGATGGCGTAAAATCCTCATTGGAAAAAACCCCGCCGGAATTGGCTTCGGATGTCATGGACAGAGGAATAATGATATCCGGCGGCGGAGCATTGCTTAAGGGTATCGGTGATTTAATCAGGGAAGAAACCGGTATGCCGGTGCAGATAGCCGATATACCTCTTGATTGTGTCGCATTGGGTGCAGGAAAAGCACTTGAACAATACGAAAACATTAATCAGTCTTCATTTTCTGCAAAGTATAAAAGATAGGTGAGCCAAATGAGGTTTTTTAAAAATAAGCTGACTTTTTTCACAGGAATTATTGTCATCTTACTCATAATTTCCATAGCTTTTACGTTTAAAGGTAGGACAAGACCCTCTGCTTTCGGTTCCGTAATCGGCAGCACAGTTACGCCTATTCAAAAAATTTTTTACAAGACCGGGGAACTCTTCAAAGGCACATTCAGTTCATTGTTTGAATTAAAAGAATTGAAAAGTAAGAATCAAACTTTGGAAGAAGAAGTAACAAGATTAAAAGAAGAAAACAGAAAACTATACCAAATGGCTTTGGAAAATAAACGTTTGAGAAGCATCTTGGATTTTACCGAAGCAAATACAGACTTCAAATATATCGGGGCAGAGATTACAGGGAAAGACCCGGGTAACTGGTTTGATATTTTCACCATTGATAAAGGACTAAAGCACGGTATTGAGGCAAATGATCCTGTAATTACTGGCGAAGGATTAGTGGGTAGAGTTATTGAAGTTGGCAATAATTACTCTAAGGTTTTGTCCATTATAGATGAAAGAAGCTCAATAAGCATTGTTGTTAACAGGACCCGGGATACAGGAATAGTATCGGGAACAGTTAGCTCCGAACTTATTGCGATAATGCCTCTTGAATCAGATATAATAAAAGGTGATGATATTGTTACTTCAAATTTCAGTACATTACCATCGGGTTTATATATCGGTAAGGTTGAAAGTGTGGAAAAATTAGAACGTAAATTACAAAAAGTTGTTACTGTCAGGACTTCCGTTGACTTTAAGAGATTGGAAGAAGTATTTGTTTTAAAATCCGATATTGAAGAGGATTAAGGGGGGTAATCTTTGAGAATATTTGTATTAGGTATTCTGATATTACTGAACTTTATCTTGGAATCCACCATATTTCAATATATAAAAGTATTAGGCGTGAAGCCTGATTTTACTATAATGCTGATAACTTCTTATGCAATCATGAGGGGAAGCATATATGGAGGTTTTGTCGGACTTTTATCCGGATTTTTGAACGATTTGTTTTATAGTATATCCTTCGGTGTAAACTCCTTATCTTATATGCTTACAGGATATATAATAGGGCAATTTCAGAAAAACATATTTAAGGATAGTTTCTTACCGCCGATAATTTTCAATATAATAGGCGTGTTTATTTTCCAACACTTATTTTATTTTATATCTTATATGAGTAAAATAAATATTTCTTATTTATATGCATTATTTAATATAATGATCCCACAAAGCATTTTTAACGGAATAATCGGTATTTTTGTTTACAAATATATTTATAAATTAGATGAAAAAAACTTCATGGACAAAAGGATATTCTAAAAAGGTGATATTATGATAAAAAAGTTTTTTAGTGACCGATTAAATATGATAAGAATTATTACTTTATTAATATTCTTTGCGTTGGTTTTTAAATTGATTGATCTTCAGATTGTTAAAGGTGATTATTATAAAAAAAGATCGGAAACCGTTAGAACAAGAAATGTTAATATTACAGCTCCAAGGGGAAACATTGTGGATAGATACGGAAGAGTATTGGCTACCAACAAACAAAGCTATTCGGTAAATATCGTTAAAGCAGAATTGCCCGATGAAACCCTTAATGATATAGCATTGACTGTTATTAATATTTTAGAAAGAAACGGCGATAAGTATAGGGATGAAATACCCATATTGTTAGAACCCATACGTTTCACTTATGAGGATGACGAAGTGCTTTGGAAGGAGAAATATAACATTCCGCTTTTGGCAACGACCGGAGAAGCTTTTCTAAAATTAAAGTTGGATTACAATATTTCCTATGACACTGTTGATGTTGAAGCCTATTCTATACTAAAGAACGATTTTGAAGTTGAATTGCCATTCAAATTAGACGAACTTAAATTTAACTATAAAATCGAGGAAGAATATTGGAAGAAAAACAACGGTTTTGATGAGAACAGCACTGCAGAGGAAGTCTTCACAAAAATGATAAGTAAATACAAAATCGATATGACAAAGTATACCTTAATAGAAGCTAAAAAGATTATCTCTGTAAAATATTTATTAGGGCAAAAAAAATATCCCGCCTATGTTCCCGTGGAAATTGCCGCAAATATTAAAGAGGAAACCCGGGTGATGATAGAAGAGAGCAAGGTCTTTATTCCCGGCGTCGAAATCATGGATAAACCTTTAAGAAAATATCCCAACTATGATTTTCTGTGTCATGTATTGGGTTACTTAGGAAAGATAAGTCCTGACCAGGAAGATTTGTTTCAAAAGGGATATACACCTTCTGATATGATAGGAAAAGCAGGAATTGAGTATTCCATGGAAGAATACTTAAAAGGCACAGATGGTTCCAAGCAAATAGAAGTTGACGCAAAAGGTTCTTTAATTGATACAATTGATGTTATTGAACCTGTCCCGGGACATACAGTTATGCTAACCACAGGTTCAAGGTTGCAATCCGTTGCTGAGGATATATTAAAAACTACCATAGAAGAGGCAAGAAGCAAGAAACCTTTTCCTGAAACATATTCCGGTGCTGCAGTAGCTATAGATGTAAACACGGGTGCAATACTTGCATTGGCAAGTGAACCGAAATTCGATTCAAACCTTTTTGCATCAGGTATTTCAAATGAAGATTGGAAAGCACTGCACCCTACCACTGCAGACAGTTATGCACCGAGGCCTTTAATAAACAATGCTATCTCTTACCCTTTGCCCCCGGGTTCCACTATGAAATTGCTTACGGCCATAGCGGGGCTCACTGAAGGGAAAATAAACAAGAAAGAATATATATATTGCAAAGGCAGATATACCACCATACCTGGGATAGCCCCCTCAGATTCCGGCGGTGCGGTACACGGTCCTACTGATATACTTAATGCAATAAAAAAATCCTGTAATTATTACTTTTTTGAAACGGGGAGAAGGCTTGGAGGAGAACTATTTGAAGAATACGCAAATAAATTGGGTTTTGGGCAATATACCGGAATAGAACTTCCTTATGAGTCCAGAGGTATGGTAGAAGGTCCCATGTATAAAAAAAGCATGTATGAAAGCTATATCGACAGCTATCTTACCTATACAATAAAACTTACTGACGAAGAAGCAAAAGAAAGTATCAAGGCAATGATACATGATAAGCCGTTACCCGGGCAATCGTCTTATCAATTCTATATGGAAATGAAAAAAAGAATCAGAGAGTTAGGTGTAACGGAAGATAAAATGATAGATAAAATTATATGGTATATAACTGAAAGCAGATACCGTCCCGGAGATGTACTGAATGCGGCGATAGGGCAAGGATTGAATAATGTTACGGTGTTGCAGTTAGCTAATTATGCCGCGACGGTAGCCAATGGCGGAACAAGGTATAAACCGTATATTGTTGAAAAAGTAATCAGTCATGATGGTAAAACGGTATTTGAAAAGGAACCGGAAATCATTGAAAAGCTTGAAGTCACACAAGATGATATGGATATTATAAAAAAAGGAATGTTTAAGGTAACAAATGAAATAGGGGGTACCGCTTGGAGCAGTTTTACAGATAGCAAAGTACCTATATGCGGTAAGACAGGAACTGCGGAAGCAGGAAAGTATAGACCTGACCCTATAAAGAACCCTAAATTATATGCAAAGTATAATGACCATGCCTGGTTCATAGGCTTTGCACCATACGATAAACCTGAAATAGCCGTGGCTGCAGTAGTTTTCCAAGGTGGTTTCGGTGCCGGCTCCGCCCCCATTGCCCGGGCAATAATCGAAGAATATCTTGCACCGGGGCAACTTGACGACGAAATTTTGCCTTATGATGAGTTACTTCCTTAGGTGGAATTACATGGAAGTTGAGTTTGGAAGGAGGAATTTCAGTATTTTTATAGAAAATAATAAGATAGATTACTTCAGGGGGTCTGCTAATGATAAAAAACGAAATTATTTTTAAAGGAACAAAAGACGGACTATACATTATACTCAAAGAAGATTCAACTATAGATGAAATAAAAGAACAATTGGAACTGAAACTGAGACCCTCTAAAAAGTTTTTTGAAGGTGCAAAAATAAAAAACATTATAGGAAAAAAGGTTTCAGAATGGGAATATTGCGAACTCAAAGGTATTTTGGAAAACCGGTATGGCATGGAGGTATCCGGAGACCATGTCAATATGGTTACCGATGATCTTGTTGAGGTAGATGAGAAAGCAAAAAAGTTTACCAATATCTTAGGACCCGAATATGGGAAAGAGGAAAAAGGACTTTTTATACGAGGCACCATAAGATCAGGCCAGTTTATAAAATGTAATGAAAACATAACAATTGTCGGCGATGTTAATCCCGGTGCTCATCTTGAAACAACTAATAGTATAATAATAATGGGGACTATGAGAGGAACGGCTCACGCAGGTTTTACCGGCAACTATGATGCTTATATAGCAGCAGTAAGATTGGAACCCATGCAGCTTCGTATCGGCGACATTATTGCAAGGTCACCGGATGGCAAACAATATAAATCCAACGTCCCAGAAATTGCAATTGTCAAGCGGGGTATGATAATTATTGAACCTTGTTAAACAACCATAATACATAGAACAAAATATAGATACTTATCTAAATAAAACAGCATATGCATTGGAGGTATGAACATGGGAGAAGTGATAGTAGTAACTTCGGGTAAGGGAGGGGTCGGGAAGACGACAACAACGGCAAACATAGGTACAGGTTTGGCATTGGAAGGTAAAAGTGTAGTGCTTTTGGACGCTGATATAGGACTTCGCAACTTGGATGTGGTAATGGGTCTGGAGAATAGAATAGTATATGATTTAGTGGATGTAGTAGAAGGCATATGCAGATTAAAGCAAGGTCTTATAAAAGATAAACGTTATCCCAATCTTTTTCTAATGCCTGCAGCCCAGACAAAAGATAAATCGGCAGTTACACCGGAACAAATGATGAAACTTACCAAAGAGATAGCCGAAGAGTTTGATTATGTTATAGTAGACTCCCCCGCGGGAATCGAACAAGGTTTTAAAAATGCAATAGCAGGTGCAAGCAGGTCAATCGTAGTAACCACACCTGAGGTTTCAGCAGTCAGAGATGCGGATCGGATTATTGGATTATTGGAAGCAAACGATTTAAAAAACCCTCAGCTTATTATTAATAGATTAAAAGTAGATATGGTAAGAAGAGGGGACATGATGAATATAGATGATATAGTTGATATTTTAGCAATTGATTTATTGGGAGTTGTGCCGGATGATGAACATATAGTAGTATCCACAAATCGCGGTGAACCGGCTATATCAGAAGACAAATCAATAGCGGGACAAGCCTATAGAAATATAGTAAAAAGAATATTAGGTGAAAACATACCTTTTATGAGCCTCGATACGGATGAAGGCCTTATAGTAAAAATAGCAAGGATTTTCGGCTTTGTTAAGAAATAGGAGGGAATATTTTGGATTTTTTTAAATTTTTCAGTAGAACGGATAAGGGAAGCAAAGATGTTGCAAAAGATAGGTTACAACTTCTTTTAATTCATGACAGGGCAAATGTTTCCCCCAAGTTTTTGGAAATGATAAAGGGAGAGCTGATAGATGTTATATCTGATTACATAGAAATAGATGAGTCCGGTTTGGAAATCAAAATGACCAGAACGAAAAGGGAAAAAGATGGAGCTACAGTACCGGCTTTGGTTGCAAATATACCTATTAGGAAGATGAAAGAAAATGTAAGATAGCTGTCATATTTACTCTTTGTTATCCATATATTTTAAGAGAAAAGCATAGGAGGAGAGATATATATGGACAACAGAGAAATACCGTCACGGCCGGCATATTTAAATGAATATAGAAGGATAGGGGACTTATTCGGAAGCAAATCATATGCTAAGGAAAAAACACCTTTGGACAGACTTTTGTATCAGGTATTTGTTTCCCTGGCCATTTTAGCTTTTATTTTGCTCATTAACTCTGTCAATTTGACTATCACCAAAACTATAACCCAAGGTATAAAAAGCACATTAAACTGGAAGATAGATGTTGGCAAAATCGACAATGTAATAAAATCTTTAAGTACCGCAAAAATAGAAGAAAAGGGCGGGAGTCCAAAAGAATTCGGTGTATCGGAAACAAACTCAAAAAAATTCATTATGCCATTGGAAGGGGAACTCACTTCGCTGTTTGGCGAAAGAATACATCCGGTATTCAATACAGTGAAGCAACATAATGGTATAGACATCAACGGTAATTACGGTGATGATATAAAGGCATCCATTGAAGGAATCGTGACTGAGATCGGAGAGAATGAAGAATTAGGTAAATTCTTGAGAATTAAAAACGAGAGTTACGATACTTTATATGCACATTGTTCAAAAATTACCGTAAAAGAAGGACAAAAAGTAAAGCAAAGTGAAAAGGTTGCTGAAGTAGGCGATACAGGCTTTACTTCTGGCCCCCATTTACATTTTGAAATTTGGGTTGAGGGCAGTGCAGTTAACCCTTTAGAGTTTATTAATTAGTCAATTAAACCGGGGGTCAAGTTAGTGAGGGTAAAAATAAATATATCTTTTATCCTTTTTTTATTTTTAAGTATTTATTTAGGTTATTGGAAGGTAACTTTAATAATGTTCCTATCGGTGTTGGCACATGAATTTGGACATGGCATTGCTGCTAAAAAGCTTGGAATAAAGATATTAGAAATACAGTTCTTCCCATTCGGGGCTATAGCCATTATGGAAAACATAACAAAATACGGTGGCTTTGAGGAACTATTAATTGCCTTATCAGGACCGGTAATGAGCCTTTTGATTGCTCTGATCTTTTTTTATTTTAAAGTACCGGCTAATGATTTAATATTCAAATATAATTTTGCACTTTTCCTATTCAATCTGGTACCCGCTCTGCCATTGGATGGTGGCAGGATTATGAGAAATATTATCATTATGCGTACAAGTTATAAAAAGGCCACCAAGATCTTAATAAACACCGGAAAGCTTTTGGCAATTGGCCTTGTGCTGTTTAATATCTATTTGATAATCAATAATGAAATAACTGCCGCTTATATAATTACTGCAATCTTTATATTTTTTGGTGCACTTAAAGAAGAAAAAAACTGTTCTTATGTATATTTGCTTAATAGGAATAATAAGAAAGAGAAAAAATTAAAAAGAAAGAACTATAAAAAAAGATTGTTGATAGGCTCAAAAGGAACTTATTTAAAAGATATCATAGAACAATTCAGCCCAGGAAATATCTGTGAAATCAGCGTATATGATGAAAAGAAAAGTGTTTTCATTATATTAAGCGAAGCCGACATAATAAATGCCTTCTTATCAAAGGGATACTATAGTAAAATTGAGGACATTTTATGATTTTCAGATTAATTATGGACTTTTATCAAGAACTTTCATAAAATTAAATAAGATGGCTTGATTGGGAATATTTATATTGAAAAATATGTTATAGGTAAATAATAAAAATGGAGGCTTACACTTGAAAAAAAACATAAAAGATTACTTATATGAGGATTTACTACCTCAAGTGGAAAAACCCGGAAGGTACATAGGAGCAGAATGGAATAGTGTTATTAAAAATCCGGAAGAAATCATAATAAGATTTGCTTTTTGTTTTCCGGATATTTATGAAATAGGAATGTCCCATTTAGGAATGAAGATACTGTATCATCTATTAAATGATCAGCCGGATATTTATTGTGAACGGGTATTTGCACCTTGGATAGACATGGAGAAGTTGATGAGAAAAGAAAAGATAAAGTTATTTGCACTTGAAACAAAAGAATATATAGATGATTTTGACTTTGTGGGTTTTACACTCCAATATGAAATGAGCTATACAAATATAATAAATATGTTGGATTTGGCAGGAATACCGATTTTGTCATCAGAAAGAAAAGAGAAGTTCCCTTTCGTTATTGCGGGGGGTCCTTGTGCTTTTAATCCGGAGCCTCTAAGCGACATTATAGATTTTTTTGTGCTTGGTGACGGGGAAGAGGTTACCCTTGAGGTAATGGAAATATACAGACATTGGAAAAACAGCGACAAGACAAAGACGGAATTCTTAGAGGAAATAGCCGGTATAAAAGGTATATATGTACCTTCTTTTTATAACGTTAACTACAATGAAGATAATACAATAAAAAGTATTTTGCCCCTGAAAGAAATTGTACCCAAGGCAATAAGCAAAAGGATTCTCAAAAAATTAGCCGGTTCCTACTTCCCCCACAAGATGATAGTGCCCTCCATTGATATAGTTCATGATAGGATAATCTTAGAGATATTCAGAGGCTGTAACAGAGGCTGTAGATTTTGTCAGGCAGGTATGATTTATAGACCTGTGAGGGAGAGAGATGTAGGAGAGCTTTTGGATTTGGCTCAAAACCTTATAGATAATACCGGCTACGATGAAATATCTCTATCCTCTTTATCTACCGGTGATTATTCCTGTCTTGACAAATTAACAGAAGAATTAGTATCTAAACATGAAAAAGATAGAGTAGGTCTGTCCTTGCCATCCCTAAGAATAGATTCCTTTACGCTAAAACTGTTGGAAAATGTACAAAAAGTAAGAAAGTCGGGTCTTACCTTTGCACCGGAAGCGGGCACCCAACGATTGAGAGACGTCATTAACAAAAATGTAACGGAAGAAGATTTGATGGAATCCGTCGGTGCAGCATTTGATTCGGGGTATAGCAGCATAAAACTATACTTTATGATAGGGCTGCCATCAGAAACAATGGAAGATATAGAAGGGATAGCGGAGCTTGGACATAAAGTATTAGACAGATACTTTAAGACTCCCAAAGAAAAGAAAGGTAAAGGCGTAAATATTGCAATAAGCATTTCTTCCTTTGTGCCAAAACCTTTTACCCCCTTTCAATGGGAATCCCAAGACTCTACGGACTTATTAAGACAAAAGCAAAGGCAATTACAAAAATTAATAAAAAGAAAAGGGATTAAACTTAGCTGGAATAATCCCTATACGAGTTTTTTTGAGGCGGTGCTTGCAAGAGGAGACAGAAGGCTTGGCAAAGTTTTGATAAAGGCTTGGGAGTCTGGATGCAGATTTGATAGCTGGGAACAGGAATTTAAATACAAGATTTGGGAAGAAGCTTTTAAACATAGTGGTATAGACCCTGAATTTTATGCTTTGAGAAAAAGGGATGTTGAAGAGATATTGCCCTGGGAACATATTGATATAGGAGTAACAAAAAAGTTTTTAAAAGATGAATATAAAAAATCATATGAAGAAAAAACCGTAAAAACTATGGAATAGCTATAAAATATAATTATTGAAAACTGTACAAAGAAGGTGAGTTGCACTAATGATGAATGTCAGGATAAAGTTTAAAAAAGTGAATGAAAGCATATTTATATCCCACTTAGATTTGGTTAGAACTTTTCAAAGGGCAATGAGAAGAGCGAAGCTGCCAATGGTTTATTCCGAAGGTTTTAACCCTCATCCCCGGATGTCTTTTGCTCAAGCTTTGGGATTGGGGATGTCAAGTATAGGAGAGTATATGGATGTAACAATTAATGAGGATTTAGACTTAGAGGAAATAAAAACCCCATTGAACAATAATTTACCGATGGGTATTGAATTGATTGATATCAGGAGATTAAATGATAATGCAAAAACAGCCATGTCCATTGTGAGCCACAGTCAATATTCCATAAATATGGTTCTTGATGTAATGGATGATATGAAAAAGAAATTTAATGATTTTATTAATCAGCCAAATATTTTCGCTAAAAAGATGCAATTTAAAAAGAATAAGGTAACCATAGTGGACATAAAACCATTGATAAGAGAAATACATATAGATGTTGGGGAGATTGAAAACGAATTATTAATAAGCTGCGTAGTAGCTTGTGGGAGTGATGCTAATTTGAAACCGGAGCTGCTAATCAAAGCTTTGGAAGAATATACGAATACGAAAGTTTTAAAACAAAGTATTAAAAGGATAGAGCTTTATGTAGAAAACAAAAGCATACTAATACCCTTAATTGATGTGGATAATATATAAGGCTGTTACAATAACAGGTATTGATGAACAAGAGCCGATCTTGATAAATGAAAAGATAATGCAAACAAATGCAAATAAAACTTTAAATGAAAGGCGGTGATGCAAATGAAAAAAATTGTAGTAGATGCTGGTTTTGGACAGGTTAGAACGGCTTTATTAGAGGATGGCGAGCTTGTAGAGATTTATATAGAAGGTCAGGAAAACAGGAGTATTGTCGGCGATATTTACAAAGGTAAAGTTGAGAATGTACTTCCGGGGATGCAAGCAGCCTTTGTGGAAATCGGTACAGAGAAAAATGCATTTTTATTCATAAAGGATATTTTATCCAACAGTTATCATGAAGAAGATGATGATGCGGAGGACAAAAATGCTTATAATATTTGCGATTTGGTAAAGACAGGGCAAGACATACTGGTTCAAGTCATAAAAGACCCTATTGACAGCAAAGGAGCAAGGATTACCACCCACATTACTCTCCCGGGGAGGTTTGCTGTACTCATGCCCACAGTGGATTATATAGGTATTTCAAGAAGAATTGAAGACGAAAAGGAAAGAGAAAGGCTTAAGGAAATTGCAAGTACGGTTAAACCTGAAAATATGGGATTAATAATCAGAACAGCGGGAGAGCACTGTGATGTATTGGAATTAAAAAGTGACATAGAATTATTGGTTAAACTATGGGAAAATATATTAAAAAAGAATTATCAAATGTCTTCACCAAACCTTTTGCATAGAGATATGGACCTATTTAACAGGATTTTAAGGGATATATTTACGCCTGAAATAGATAGACTAATTATAAATGAAAGAAGTTTTTTTAATACGGCTATTGAAATGACCGAAGAAATAGCCCCTAATTTAAAAGAAAGAATCGAGTACTATAGTGAATCCTTAGATATTTTTAGTTATTTTCATATTGAAGAAAAAATTGAAGGCCTTTTAAATAGGAAAGTGTGGTTAAAATCAGGAGGATATATAATTATTGAGCAGGTGGAGGCCCTTACCGCTATAGATGTAAATACCGGTAAATGTATAGGCGGAAAAGACCTGTATGATATAGCATTAAAAACCAATATAGAAGCTGCAAAGGAAATTGCAAGACAGCTTAGACTCAGAGATATCGGGGGAATTATAATAATTGATTTTATTGATATGCAAAATGAAAGCCATCAAAATATTGTTATAGAAGTTATTAAAAATGCTTTAAAAAAGGATAGCAGCAAATCAAGCGTTTGGGGTATGACCCATCTTGGGCTTTTAGAATTAACAAGAAAGAAAACAGTCCCTCCCAAGGAAGATATGATGTTAACAAGCTGTCCTTATTGTTCGGGTACAGGCAAGATATTATCACCGTTGACTATGATCAAAATGATAGAAAAGGATCTTAAAAGATTGCCCTTGGTTAAGTCGGATAAGGATATCACCATTGAAATCCATCCGGAAATAAAGGGGACATTATCCGGATATTCAAAACACTTTGATTCCTTTGAATTTAAAAACAATATTAAAATAAATATTGAAATAAATGAGTCATTACCAAGGGATAAGTATAAGATTTTAGTGGGATAAACTTGAAAAATTCGAGTTTGACAAAGCCAATAGCCTATGGTAAAATAACATGTCGTAGGCATATCCGCTCGGGACGGGTTTAAAAATTACTACCTTGTATCCGGCGAGACTTATTAATAGGAGGTGCAATGCCTAATGTATGCAATAATAAAAACAGGCGGAAAGCAATTTAAAGTCTCTGAAGGCGATATTATAAAAATAGAAAAGCTTTTAGCTGATGAAAAAGAAAAAGTGTCTTTTGATGAAGTACTTATGATTGGCGGAGATGGAGAAATCAAAGCCGGAACACCAACCATAGAAGGAGCCTCTGTAGAAGGTACAATATTAAAGAATGGCAAAGGGAAGAAAATAATAGTATTCAAGTTTAAATCAAAAAAGAACTACAGGAAAAAGCAAGGCCACAGGCAACCCTATACTCAGGTAAAAATTGATAAAATTAATGCGTAATCATGATTAAAATTGAAATTATCAAGAATAAAGGGTTTGTCAAAAGATTTACTGTAGAAGGGCATTCCGGTTATGATATTCATGGTAATGATATTGTATGCAGTGCAGTATCCGTTTTGACACAAACAGTGCTGATAGGGCTGCAAGAGGTGGCGGATATTGAAATAATCTATATGATTAAAGACGGACACTTGGAATGCGAAATACCCATTGTAAATGAAAAAGAAAAAGTGATAAAGGCAAATGCAATATTAGAAACCATGGTACTTGGCTTAAGTAATATTAAAAAGAATTATTCATCTTTTATTCAAATGGTTATTAAAGAGGAGGTGTAGTGATGTTTAATATAAATCTACAACTATTTGCACACAAAAAAGGAGTCGGCAGCTCAAAGAACGGAAGAGACAGTGCCTCTCAAAGGCTTGGCGTAAAAAGAGCAGATGGCCAAACTGTTAATGCGGGAAGCATATTAGTAAGGCAAAGAGGTACGAAAATACATCCGGGGAGCAATGTGGGCAGAGGTAAAGATGATACTTTATTTGCTGTAATTGAAGGTATAGTTAAGTTTGAGAGAAGAGGCAAGGATAAAAAACAAGTAAGCGTTTATCCTGTAGCATAGAATTTAAAAGATAAAAATACAGCAAGAGTGCTGTATTTTTTTTACTAATAGGAAAGTAATAATATGAGGTGAAGCTATTGTTTGTGGATAGGGCGAGAATAATCATCAAATCCGGTGCAGGAGGCGATGGCAGAGTTTCTTTCAGAAGGGAAAAATACATACCCAACGGCGGCCCTGACGGGGGAGACGGAGGCAAAGGCGGAGACGTAATATTTATAGTGGATTCGAATATGAGAACCCTAATGGACTTCAGATATAAAAGAAAGCACGCAGCCGAGAACGGAGAAATGGGTGGATCCAATAACAGCTATGGAAAGAGCGGTAAGGATTTGTATATAAAGGTGCCCCCCGGTACCCTAATCAAAGATGCCGATTTGGACTTGGCAATAGGAGATCTGAAGGAAAAAAATCAGCAGCTTATAGCTGCAAATGGTGGTAAAGGCGGAAAAGGTAACGCTCAATTTGCCACTCCCACCCGTCAAGCCCCCAGGTTTGCCATACCTGGAGAAAAAGGCACGGAAAGAAATATAATACTTGAACTGAAACTTATTGCCGATGTAGGTCTTGTGGGGTTTCCAAATGTTGGTAAGTCCACTTTGTTATCTATAGCTACTGCAGCGAAACCAAAAATCGCTGACTATCATTTTACAACATTATCACCGAATTTGGGCGTTGTTGAATTAGGCGGTGGCAGGTCCTTTGTTATGGCAGACATACCCGGCCTTATCCAGGGTGCCCACGAAGGTGCGGGACTCGGTCTTGACTTTTTACGTCATGTAGAAAGAACCAAGATTATAATACACGTTTTAGATGTTTCGGGAATTGAAGGTAGAGACCCTTTAGATGACTTTAGAAAGGTGAATGAAGAACTTCTCCACTATAGCGATAAATTAGCCTCAAAGACCCAAATAGTTGCTTGTAACAAGATGGATATACCCGGCGGGGATAAGAATTTTGAAAGAATAAAGAAAGTCCTCACTGATGAAGGTTATCAAGTAATGCCTATATCAGGAGCTACCAAAACAGGAATAAAGGATTTATTGGATAAAACTTACAATGCATTAGAGGAATATGTTCATGATGAAGAAGAAATTGAATATGTGGCTGGTGTAAAGTATCATGAAAAAGATAGAAATGTTAAAGGTTATAGTATTGTGGTAGAAAATGAAGTATATAAGGTTCAGGGAGAGTTCGTCGATAGACTGTTAGCTTCTGTTAACATACATGATAATGAATCTTTAAAATATTTTCAAAGAGTAATAAAGAAAAAGGGAATAATTGAAGAACTTAAAAGTTTGGGGATCAATAACGGAGATACAGTTAAAATGAATGATCATGAGTTTGAATTCTTTGAATAATTAAACCGGATATTATAACGAGGTGTAAAGATATCTCCCGCTTCTATTAGGGAAATCCATGGATTTCCAGTTCATTTATGTAAAATTGGTGGTGAGCATATCTCCCACCTCGTTGAAACGCTCGGGTAGAGTTTTGTTTGTTACAAAACTCTTTACTGTAATCTTGTTATAAAGATGATAGTTATCCATGATTTTTTAATAAATATTAGAATAGAGGGAGTGAAAATATGGTTATCGGCTTAATTACAATAGTGTCGGCTTTACATGATTTGTCTTCTATAGAAAATTCACATTACGAACTGATTAATGGGTTGAAGCGGCATTTCACAGTTAGGTTCATTACCCCTTTGGAAGCTAAAGATGTGGATATCCCATTGATATTCATTGCATCCGGTGGTACGGAAGAAATGTTTCAAAATGTCTATGATGAATTAGCCAAACCTATAATTCTTTTAACGGATGGGTTGCATAATTCTCTGGCTGCATCAATGGAAATACAAACTTGGATAAAAGAATTAGGCGAAAGCTCAGAAATTTTACATGGAAGCATTGAGTATATTAAAACAAAAATAGAAAAACTATATAGTTTTAACACCGTCATTGAGAGCCTGCAAAAATCACATATAGGAGTTGTGGGTTTCCCTTCTTCCTGGCTTATTGCAAGTAATGTAGATTATATCAAGGCCAAGGAAAAATGGGGCGTAACCTTTAAGAACATCGAATTGTCTGATTTCTATGATAGAGTAGGAAAAATTCCTTCGGATATAACAAAACAAATCGCAGGAGATTTCATTGCTAATTCAGTAGGATGCATAGAAGCAAAAGAATCAGATATATTTGAAGCTGCAAAGGTATACCTTGCACTAAAAGATTTATTTTTAGAGAACAAACTAAATGCTATCACAATTAAATGCTTTGATTTGATAGATAAAATAAAAACCACGGGATGTATGGCATTATCTCTTCTAAACGATGAAGGCTTGGTATCAGGCTGCGAAGGCGATGGCCAAGCTGTATTCAGTATGTATCTATTAAAAGTATTAACAGGCGAGACACCGTTTATGGCAAACCCGTCATTTATAGATGTGGATACTAATGAAATCATATTTGCTCACTGCACCATAGCTGCTTCCATGATAGAAGAGTATACAATCAGAAGTCATTTTGAATCTCGATTAAGTGTAGGGATCCAAGGTAAAATGAAAAACGAGGAAATAACCGTCTTTAAAGTTGGAGGTGCCCAACTGGATAAATATTTTGTTTCCAAAGGACAAATATTGGACAATCCCGATAGTCCCAATCGCTGCAGAACACAAATAAAAGTAAAATTGAGAGATAACGTAGAATATTTCCTCAAAGACCCCATTGCGAATCATCATATAATAATAAGAGGAGATTACGAGGATTATATCGCAGATTTTATGAAGAAAATGAGATGCCGAAGAGTTTGGTAATCCGTAGACAATAAATAGGTCAGCCTCTTAATATAAGGCTGACCTATTTATTATTGATTAGCGGTGTACTCTCTAAAGCTATTAAAAAGTCATGAAGTTTTTCAAAAAGCAAACCGGTAAAAAACCAAGGCACTATAAAATCCAATCTTATGTATCCGTTGATGGAAAGTATTCCATTGCCATAATCCCAGGGGCAGTGCCCTAAGATTTGTGCCAAAAACCAACCGAAGAAATATTCCACGGAAAATATAATGAGAACCCATAGAAAACCCCTAAGAACAGTATTCCACCTTCTTATTATATTGTGGATAGGCTCAAATAAGATCCCCATTCCGTAAATAAAAAACATCCACATATAGGTGAAACTATAAAGCAGATAGTTACCGCTTATAAGGGAGCCCACTCCGGTCCATACTATTTCTAAGCACCAGCCGCATAAACCATAAATTAAAAATCTAAATAATTTTCTTCTCATAATATTATTGTTTTCTAAGTAAATGTAAATATCCTTGACAAAATCTTCAAGGAAAGGCTTGAATAAAAAAAAGCCTCATTCAATGAGGCTTTTTAAAAACTTAAGCTTAAGCTGTTGCTTGCTTTCCTTTATATTCAGGTGCTGACGGGTCATCTTCCAATTTCATCATAGTGATATTAGCATATCCAAAGATAATGGAAACTATTGGACTTGCAAGATTCAGTATTGCATAAGGTACGTAACTGAATGTAGGTATTCCTAAATATCCTGACATAGCAGCACCGCAAGTATTCCATGGGAATAAAGACGATGTCATGGTACCCGCATCCTCCAAACATCTGGAAAGATTTCTGGGTGCCAAACCTCTTTTTTGGAATTCTTCTTTATACATTCTGCCGGGAAGAACTATTGCCAAGTACTGGTCACCTGCCAAGGCATTTGTGAAAATTGCAGTGATAATAGTAACAGTTACTAATGAACCTGTGCTCTTTGCAAATCCAAGTATCTTTTTGCCTAAGGCATCAAGTAAACCTGCCTTTTCAAGCATACCGCCGAAAGTCAAAGCACAAAGAATCAAAGAAATCGTCCACATCATACTGTCCAAACCGCCACGAGTCAATAGTTCGTCTAACATTTCGTTTCCTGTTTCAGAAACAATGCCATAGTGCATAGAATCAATTACATCACCAAATGCCGCACCTTGGAACAACATAGCGGCAATACCGCCTAATATTGTACCCATCATAAGACCGGGTATGGCCGGCATTTTCATGGCAACTGCAACGATAACAATAACGGGAACAATGAGAAGCAGTGGATTGATTACAAAGTTGTCAGCCATTGTATCTAAGATTTCTTTGATTGCGGGGACGTCTAATTCTTTACCTGCAAAACGGGCTCCCATAATTCCGAAGGCTACAAGTGCGATAGCATAAGAAGTCCCTGTTGTATAAAACATATGCTTGATGTGATCGAAT
>CAZQHS010000010.1:0-30486 GCA_964593485.1 uncultured Clostridiaceae bacterium | reverse complement strand
GTTATAATTAAATGCGGCGAAGCCCCTATTATTATTGTACCGCTATAATGGATTTATGCTATCATCTAAGCAGGATATATAGGAAAAGGTGATAATAATGTATGACATAATTAAAAGCAAAGAGAACAGCCGTTTCAAGTATGCGAAGTCATTACAGGCTAAGAAGTACAGGGACTTATCAAACCAATACCTGATAGAAGGCTTAAAAATTGTTAAAGAGGCATTAACTTATGATGCCAAATTTCACATGTTGCTTTTTTCCACAGAACAGTCAGAAAATAAGGAGATATCGGGTATCCTTACCTTGGCGGAAGCCAGCAATATACCCATATATCAGATTGATAATAGAATATTTAAGGACCTATCGGAAACAAAATCCCCTCAAGGCATAATAGGAGTGGTGGAAAAACAAAATTTTAAAATTGGTGATGTTTTAAAAAAAGATACTCTAAAAATGATAATATTAGATGGGATATCCGACCCCGGCAATCTGGGTACAATAATAAGGACTGCGGATGCATGTAATTATGACTCGGTGCTTTTATCTAAGGGCTGTGTTGACCTCTATAACAGTAAAACCTTGAGAGCGACAATGGGTTCACTATTCCATTTACCTCTGATCACAAATATGGAAATAAAAGAAACAATAGAATTATTGCAGAATAATAATATTAAAGTTTATGGTGCAGATGTACATCTTGGCGAAAATATATCTGACATCAAATTTGGTGAAAGATTCTCTATCGTAATTGGTAATGAGTCTTTAGGTTTATCTGAAGATTCAAAAAAGGTTATAAAAAGATTGATAAGGATACCCATGCCTGGGCAGGCTGAGTCACTAAATGCCTCAGTGGCCGCATCTATAATTATGTATGAAAGTATTAGAAACCAGGATCACACCAAGAAATGCGGACAGTAACTCAGCAATCATATCAAATATAATAATAAAGATGAAAATACACATAGTGTGAACAATAACATCAGGAAAATAGGAAAAAGGAATTTTTTTGGGTATTGTTGTAATGTAATTTTCCTTATGCTATAATCCTTTATAACAAGATTACAGTAAAGAGTTTTGTAAAAAAACAAAACTCTACCCGAGCGTTTCAACGAGGTGGGAGATATGCTCACCACCTGTTTTGCAAAAATGAACTCGCCGCTTATAGAAGCGGGAGATATCTTTACACCTCGTTATAATGTTAAATATGCACAATCAATGAAAGAGAGAGTAGGCTGATATTGCAATTTTAGAGAAATAGCGTCTTAGGCTGAAAACGCTGTTAATCTGCATTTAGCTGAAGTTCACTCCGGAGATTTGGGATTGAATAAAAGTAGGTCCCAACGGTTAAACCGTTAACAATGAGTGGTCATAATGACAAATAGGGTGGTACCGCGGAGATCTTCGTCCCTTTTATTTAGGGAAACGAGGATTTTTTTGTAATTATTTAGGGTCTTTATGGAAGTTTTATGAAAGGAGTTTATATATGAAAGATAAGCTTTTAAGAATAAGGAAGGAATCCTTGGACACTATTAAAAACATAGAAACTATCAAACAATTGGAAGAAATAAGAGTGAAGCTATTGGGAAAAAAAGGGGAGCTCACACAAATATTAAGGGAAATGGGAAAACTGAGTGAGGCAGAAAGGCCAATAATAGGCCAAATAGCCAACGAAGTTAGAGATAAAATAAATAAAAAAATTGAAGAGACAGCGGCTTTTATAAAGAATAAGGAGCTAAATTTAAGGCTTAAAAGTGAAGAAATTGACGTAACCATGCCCGGAAGAAGAAAAGCATTAGGTAATAAACATCCCATTACAAAAGTGTTGGATGAGATAATTCAGATATTTGTAGGAATGGGCTTTTCCATAGTTGAGGGACCCGAAATCGAAACCGTTTATTATAATTTTGATGCTCTTAATCATGATGAATTTCATCCGGCCAGGGATATGCAAGATACATTCTATATAACTGAAGATATATTATTAAGAACACAGACATCACCAAACCAAGTAAGAATAATGGAAAAACAAAAGCCTCCCATAAGAGTTATTGTACCAGGCAAAGTTTTTCGATCAGACCAGATAGATGCCACTCATTCCCCCATGTTCCACCAGATTGAAGGCCTGGTTGTTGATAAAGGTATTACCATGGCCAATCTGAAAGGCACATTAGAGGTATTTGCCAAAGCCTTGTATGGTGAGAAAACAAGAACTAAATTCAGACCTCATAATTTTCCCTTTACTGAGCCCAGTGCAGAAATGGATTGCACATGTTCCGCATGTAACGGGAAAGGCTGTAATATATGCAAAAGCAGCGGTTGGATTGAAATACTCGGCGCTGGGATGGTTCATCCTAACGTTTTGGCAAACTGCAATATTGATCCGGAAGTTTACTCAGGTTTTGCCTTCGGAATGGGCTTGGATAGGATTGCTCTGCTTAAGTATGATATTTCTGATTTAAGGCTCATGTTTGAAAATGATAAAAGATTTCTTATGCAATTTTAGGAGGAGGGTTAGTAATGCTTGTACCGATAAAATGGTTAAATGATTATGTTGATATTGATGTAGGGATAAAGGAATATGCTGATGCCATGACCATGTCCGGATCAAATGTGGACACAATAATTGAAACAGGAAAAAACATTGATAAGATTGTGGTAGGGAAAATAGTCAAAATACTTAACCACCCTGATGCCGAAAAGCTTATAATAACCATGGTGGATATTGGCAGTGAAGTGATCCAAATCGTAACAGGTGCCGATAATGTAAGAGAAGGCGACTTTATTCCCGTTGCGTTACATGGCTCTACTTTGCCGGACGGAACAAGAATAAAAAAAGGCAAGTTAAGGGGCGTAGAATCTAACGGTATGCTTTGTTCTCCCCATGAACTGGAATTGAATGCGGAACAGCTACCTGAAGGTACTGATATGACCGATGGGATTTATATTTTGGAAAAGGAATATCCTTTAGGTATTGATATAAAAAAGGTCTTAGGAATGGATGACAAAATTGTTGAATTTGAAATAACAAATAACAGGCCTGACTGTTTAAGCATGTTAGGAATCGCCAGGGAAACAGCAGCTACCTTGGGGAAAAAGCTGAAATATCCCAAAGTATTGTCTTCTTCTCATTCGAAAGAAGTGGAGAATTATATCTCCATTGATATTCAAAACCCTGACTTGTGTCCCCGATTTGCCGTAAGAGTAATAAAAAATATAACTATCAAAAATTCGCCTTCCTGGATGCAGGAAAGATTGATTAAAGCGGGAGTCAGACCAATTAATAACATTGTTGATATAACAAACTACGTTATGCTGGAATTAGGTCAGCCTATGCATGCTTATGACCTAAGCAAACTTAAAGGCAAAAAAATAATTGTAAGAAATGCTGATAAAGGTGAAACCCTTACTACCTTGGACGAAAAAGACAGGGACTTGGATGAATCTATTTTGGTTATTGCTGACGGAGAGAGGCCTATCGGGATAGCCGGTATTATGGGCGGTTATGACAGTGAAATAGAGGAATATACAAAAGAAATCGCTTTAGAGTGTGCAAATTTTAATTCCTTAAGCATTAGAACGTCTTCAAAGCGTTTAGGACTAAGGACAGAAGCATCTTCAAGATTTGAAAAAAGTTTGGATTCGGAACTAATACCACTTGCCATTAACAGGGCTTGTTATCTGATGGAACAACTTGAGGCGGGAGAAGTTGTAGACGGCATCATAGATATATATGCCAAAGTTAAAGAAAAAAGAGTTGTAAAATTCAGGATAGATAGAGCTAAATGGCTTTTGGGAGTGGACATTCCTACGGATAAAATAAAAAGAATGTTAAGATCCTTGGAATTTGAAGTGGAAGGTGAAGAAGTACTTGAAATAAAAGTGCCTACTTTTAGAGATGATATAGTAACAGAGGCGGATATAAACGAAGAAATTGCAAGACTGTACGGCTATGATAATATCCCTTCCAAACTAATGGATACTACGTTTACACAAGGCATAATAAGTGAGAGGCAAAAGATAATAAATATGTCAAAGGATAACCTGACAGCACAAGGTCTTTTTGAGGTATTGACTTATTCATTTATCAGTCCCGGTGTTTTCAATAAAATAAATATAAAAGAGGATGATCCACTTAGAAGTGCCATTACCCTATTAAATCCTCTTGGAGAAGAACAAAGTATCATGAGAACTACCATAATACCTAATATGCTTGAATTAATAGAAAGAAATCATAATAAGAAGATCCATGAGGGTTGTTTTTTTGAATTATCAAAGGTGTATATAGCAAAATCATTGCCGCTGACTGAGTTACCTCTTGAGAAAGACACATTGACTATAGGCATGTATGGTAATTACGACTTCTACGACCTAAAAGGAATAATTGAAAATCTCCTATCTTGTCTGAACATACACGATTATAAAATATTGCCTTCGAAACATGATAGCCTTCACCCTGGTAAAACAGCGGCTCTTTGGATTAATAACAGTGAAATCGGCTACTTTGGCGAAGTACATCCTTTTGTTTTAAATAATTATGATATATCAATTAAAACATATATTGCTGAATTGAATTTTGATGAGATAATTTCAAAAGTAAACCTGAACAGGGTGTTTGTTCCCTTGCCGAAATATCCTTCCATAGAAAGAGATATAGCCCTTGTGATAACCAATGAGGTATCTGCAGGTCAAATAGAAGAAGTAATAAAAAACAAAGGTGGTAGACTGATAGAAAAGATAGAGCTATTTGATGTATACAAAGGTTCACAAATAGAAGAAGGATACAAAAGCTTAGCCTTTAGAATAGTCTATCGCTCAAATGAAAAGACCCTTACTGAAGATGATATAGCAAAAGTTCATAACAGAATTATAAACTCCCTTACAAATCAAGTAGGGGCAATGTTAAGACAATAAATAAACCGAAATAAATTAACGGCATGTTTTAACTTATGGTAATGATAAATAAATCATCACCATAAGAACATTGCCGTTTTTTCTTTGCCTAAACTGCTTTTTTTGTAATTTGATAAAAGTATTGTAAATGAAAGAGTACTTATGAAGGAATTATAAAATTTATAAAGAATATATATATAAACTCTATAAGCTCGCAAAGGGGTTGTTATTATGATTACTAAAAAAAGAGTATCTGTTAAGATTTACGGAAATGAATATACAGTTGTCGGTGAAACTTCCGAAGACTACATAAAATACCTTGCGGAAAAAATTGATGAAATAATGAAAGAAATCGGTGGAAAGAATAAAAGATATAGTCCAACAATGATAGCAGTGCTTACTGCCCTTAACTTAGCCGATACTATGCATAAAGTCACTGAAGAATTTGAAAATCTTCAAGAAGAATTAAGCAAAATAAAAGAAGAATACGCAATTCCCGTTGAGCAATTAAACAATGCAAATGCAGAATTAGAAGTAATAAAAGAGCATTATAAAGCGACACAAGAAGAGTCAACTAAAATTCATATGGAAATAACTAAACTTAGAAGAGAAAATAGTTTATATAAAGATGAGCTAAAAGATTTAAAATTTGAGATTGATGTTTCTAAAAATGCTGCTAAGGATTTACAAAACAAACTTTTTGAAAGTCAGATTGAATTATTAAAAACAAAAAAAGAATTAGAAAGTATAAATGTTAGAATTAAAAAGGAAAATTAATCTTAAATAAACATATAATTTACACAACTGACATTACGAGGTGAAAAATGGACGATAGAACACTCAAAGTTTTGGAATATAAAAAAATAATTGATATGTTGGCGGAACACACGGTTTCAAATCTTGGCAGAGAAATCGCTTTGGAACTTAAACCCGGTACCAACATATACGAAGTAAAAGAATGGTTACAGGAAACAAGTGAGGCTGTAGAAATTTTATTAAAAAAAGGCACTATACCTTTAGAGGGCATACATGATGTAAGAGCATCGTTAAGAAGAGCGGAAATAGGTTCTATTATTGAAAATAGTGAGTTGCTAAGGATATCGGATACATTGTCAAGCGTCAGAAAACTAAAATCTTTTATGAAGGGAAAAGGGGATAGCTCCTATCCTATAATAGAAGATTTAATTAATTTGCTAATAGAGCTAAAAAGTATTGAAACTTCAATAAACAGTGTAATATTAAACGAAGATGAAATATCAGACAATGCAAGTCCGGAACTTCATTCAATCAGAAAAAAAATCAAAGATACGCATATTAGAATAAGAGATAAAATGAACAGCATGGTTACATCTGTTTCTTATCAAAAGTATCTGCAGGAACAAATCATTACCATCAGGGGAGACAGATATGTAGTTCCTGTAAAACAGGAATTCAGAAGCAATATACCCGGGGTGGTTCACGATACATCTGCAAGCGGAGCCACATTATATATAGAACCCATGGCAATGGTGGAAATGAATAATGATTTGAAACAATTAAAAATAAAAGAAAATGATGAAATAAGAAAAATATTATTGCAGCTAAGTGCATTGATATGTGAAAAAGGCCAAGAGATTAAAACGAATTTGGAAATATTGACTACTCTTGATTTCATTTTTGCCAAAGCTAAATTTTCTTTGAATTATAATTGTATAGAACCTTTAATAAATAATTCTGGGAGGATAAATTTAAAAAAAGCAAGACATCCGCTATTAGACTCGGAAACAGTGGTACCCATTGATATTTATTTAGGCGAAACATTTAATATTTTAGTTATTACCGGACCTAATACGGGAGGCAAAACCGTATCTATAAAAACAGTAGGATTGCTGACATTAATGGCCCAATCCGGTATACACATACCAGCAGCCCATAGAAGTGAAATAAGTATATTTGATCGGGTATTTGCGGATATAGGTGATGAGCAGAGTATAGAACAAAGCTTAAGCACATTCTCTTCTCATATGAAAAATATTGTATATATACTGAATGAAGTTACCGAAAGGTCCTTGGTTCTTTTCGATGAATTGGGTGCCGGTACGGATCCCACGGAAGGAGCCGCTTTGGCAATGTCAATATTAGAACTTCTTCGAAACAGGAAAATAAGGACCATCGCCACCACGCATTACAGCGAACTTAAAGCCTACGCTTTAACGACGCCGGGACTTAGTAATGGCTCTGTTGAATTTGACATTCAAACCCTAAAGCCCACGTTTAGACTTTCTATAGGAATGCCGGGTAAGTCCAACGCATTTGAAATATCAAAAAAATTAGGACTTGGCGAAGCTATTATTGAAAAAGCAAGAGATTTTATTACAAAAGATAAGATAAAGTTTGAAGATATAATTACCGACTTAGAGGAAAGCAAAAAAAAGGCAGAGGAAGAAAGGAATATTTCAGAGAGGCTGAGATATGAAACAGAGCTGATAAAAAAAGAAACGGAAAAGAAATTACAAAAGTTGGATAGTCAAAGAGAAAGCATCATAAAAAAAGCTTATGAAGAAGCCAAAGAAATAATTGACAATCAAAAAGACTCTATAAATGAAATGATAAAAGACTTAAAAGAAGCAGCAGATAAAGAAACAAAAGAAAAAATATCTGCCGCTGAAAATGCTAAACTAAAGATTAAAGGCATTGAAAATGATATGCAAGCAAAATCCAATGATATGCTTTTTACGAGAGTCAGAAGACATAAACCGCCTAAAAAGCTTAAATTAGGAGATACAGTAAGAATAATAAAGTTAGATCAAAAAGGTTATGTGGTAACAAATCCTGATGAAAGCGGAAATTTAATTGTACAGGCAGGTATAATGAAGGTAAACGTAAATATAAGCGATTTACAACTTGAAACGGACGAAGACAAAAAAGATAAAACAAAGACTGAATATACAAACATAGTAAGGTCAAAATCAATAACATTACCCTTAGAATTGGACCTTAGAGGAAAGACCTTAGATGAGGCTTTGATGGATACGGATAAATACTTGGATGATGTTTTTTTATCAGGCATTAAAAATGTTACGATTATACACGGTAAAGGAACTGGGGTTTTAAGATCCGGGATAATGCAGTTATTAAAAGGTCATCCCAACGTAAAGTCTTATAGGGTGGGCGGTTATCATGAGGGAGGGACGGGTGCGACTATAGTTGAGCTTAAATGATAAGGATGGGTGAATTGAATGCGTAATGATACGTTAGAGGAGTATTGTTTTTTAACCTTTAAGTCTACCCATGACGTTTTAAAATTCGATAAGGAAACTACTAAAGAAGGCTATAAGACAATAATAATGCCGGTACCCAGGGATGTTAGTCATAGTTGCGGTTTGGCTTTGAGATTTAATATAGATGACTTAGAAAAAATTAAAAAACTGTCCAAAAAAAGAAGTTTATTAACCGAAAACCTATATAAAGTTACAATTCGTAATAAAGATAGAATTATAGAAGAATTAAAGAAATTTGATTAGTAATTGGATATTTGAATTATTTTCTATTTATAACGAGGTGTAAAGATATCTCCCACCTCGCCCCCAACGCTCGGGTAGAGTTTTGTTTTTTTACAAAACTCTTTACTATAATCTTGTTATAACAAATAAAGAAAGGGTGGTCTAAATGAAGGATATTGTAAAAAACACCATTGAATCATTGAAAAAGAATAAAATTGCTGTAAGCTATTTTGAAGATGAAAACAAGGCTGTAGATTTTTTGCTGGAAGAAATAAAACCCAGTGATAGTGTTGGAATTGGCGGCAGTATCACCATATACGAATTAAACCTGCATCAAATCTTGAAAGACAAAGGCAATCAGGTTCATTTCCATTGGCTTGAAACCAAACCCGAGGATGTGGACAGTGCCAGGCTTATTGCATCACGTGCCGATGTTTATCTAACAAGTACCAATGCTCTGACCGAAAAAGGTCAATTAGTAAATATTGATGGAATAGGAAACAGAGTAACATCCATGATATACGGTCCCAAAAAGGTAATTGTAATATGCGGAACAAACAAAATAGTAAAAGACGTTGACGAGGCCATTAACAGAATTAAAGATAATGCTTATAAAAATTCAAGAAGGCTTAAACTTAACACGCCCTGTGCAATAACAGGCAAATGTAATGATTGTGACAGCCCTCAAAGAATGTGTAATGTCACAACAATAATAGAAAAAAAGCCAGGCAAAACTGATTTAAGAGTTGTGCTTATTGATAAGGAATTAGGCTATTAGTTAATGTTCACACATTGTATAACTTGCATTACAGTATAAAAGATCATTAGTATTTGATAAAGATTGCGTTGTGGAAAGGATTAGGGACTGTTAGCGAAATGAAGGAAAAGCGAAATCAGACCAACTAAAGGAATTACCATATGCTATATATATAATTTAACTGAGAAATTTTGATTTCGCCCGTAGTGAGCTTATAGTCCTTTAGCCTTGTAACTCAGCAATCATATCAAATGCTAATAATAAGGTTGAAAATACACAGTGTGAACAATGACGACTATTAGTATGATAAGAAATGGTAAAGCACCTGACTTGAAGGCCGGCGGCAATAAAGGTATAATATTTATAGAAAAATTAAAATGCGAGGTTGGATAATGATAAAAAACTTTGATGAACTCCTTACTGTTGTAAAAAGTAAGGAAAAAAAGAAAGTTGCAATAGCGGCAGCACAAGATCCTGTTGTTATAGAAGCTGTATGTATGGCAGCAGAAATGGGATTAATTAAACCTATTTTAGTGGGAGATTCCAAGAAAATAACAGACATTTTTAGTGAACTGAATATATCGGACAAAGGCTATGAGATTGTTGATGAACCTGATTTGATTGAATCAGCAAAAAAAGCGGTATCCTTGGTAAGAGAAGGCGAAGCTGACTTCCTTATGAAAGGTTTGATCCCAACAGCTGATATTATGAGGGCGGTTTTAGACAAAGAAAAAGGTTTGAGAACCGACAGCCTCATCAGTCATGTAATGGTATATAAAGTTGATACCTACTCCAAATTTTTATTTTTGTCAGATGGGGGTATAAATGTAGCACCTGATTTAGAACAAAAAGTAAAGATATTGGAAAATGCTATAAAAGTTTGTAATGCCATGGGACTGGACAAGGTATATGCATCATGTCTCGCCGGGGCGGAAACCGTAAATCCCAAAATACAAGCCACAGTAGACGCAAAAGCCATAGCAGATATGAAAGACAAATGGGCAAAATACAATGCCGTGGTAGAGGGTCCCGTAGCTTTGGATTTGGCAATCAACAAAGCTGCCTGCGAACACAAAGGTTATAAAGGTGAGGGGGGAGGAAGGGCTGATATTTTATTGGTGCCCTATTATGAAGTGGGGAATGTTTTAGGTAAATCAATGACCTATTTAGCCAATTCTGAATCTGCAGGTATAATAATGGGTGCAAAGGTACCCATTGTATTGGTATCAAGAGCCGATTCATCAAAAACAAAATTATTGTCAATAGCATTGGGTAGTATTATTGCGTCTAATAAACAACTAAGGGAGGTAGAACAGTGAGAGAATTAATGTCAGGTAATGAAGCTATAGCAAGGGGAGCTTATGAAGCAGGAGTTACTGTTGCAGCAGCTTATCCCGGGACACCGAGTACAGAAATCTTAGAAAATATTGTTCAATACAAAGATAAAATCTATTGTGAATGGTCCCCCAATGAAAAGGTTGCAACCGAAGTTGCCATAGGAGCATCAATCGGTGGGGCAAGAAGCATTGCTGCCATGAAACACGTGGGCTTGAACGTTGCCGCCGATCCTATTTTTACCTATTCATATCTGGGCGTTAATGCAGGCTTTGTTTTGGTAACTGCAGATGACCCCAGTATGCATAGTTCTCAAAATGAACAGGATAACAGATATTATGCAAAGTTTGCAAAAATGCCTATGTTTGAACCGTCGGATAGCCAAGAATGTAAAGATTTCATAAAAGAGGCTTATAAAGTAAGCGAAGAATTTGATACACCTGTCCTATTCAGGGTTACAACAAGAGTATGTCACAGTAAGAGTATAGTTGAGCTGTCGGAAAGAGAAGATGTAGAATTCAAACCTTACAGCAGAAATATTTCAAAATTTGTCGCCGTTCCCGCTACTGTTAAGCGTGCAAGACTTAAAGTAGAGGACAGGCTTAAAGCGTTAGAGGAGTATTCCAATAAGACCCCTCTAAATAAAATAGAATATAATGATAAGAAAATAGGTATTATTACAGCAAGCATTTCTTACCAATATGCAAAAGAAGTTTTCGGAAACAATGCTTCTTATTTAAAATTAGGATTTACCTTCCCTCTTCCCATGGACTTAATAAAAGAATTCAGCGAGAATGTAGAAACACTGTATGTAATAGAAGAAGTAGAACCATTTATGGAAGAACAAATTAAGGCTGCGGGGATAAAATGCATAGGTAAAGAGCTGATTCCCAATTATTATGAGCTTAATCCTGAAATAGTGGCCAAATCCTTGTTAAACAAAGAATCCGAAACAAAAACATTGGAAATTGAACCTGCACCGAGGCCACCGGTTCTTTGTCCCGGATGCCCTCATAGGGGATTTTTCTATGTAATGTCTAAAAAGAAAAATACTGTTATAACAGGTGACATAGGATGCTATGCGTTAGCCGCTTCGCCTCCCCTTGGAGCCATGGATACCGTAATATGCATGGGTGCAGGATTCAGCGCCGGTATGGGGATAGCAAAAGCCTTCGAAGTATCCGGCAGAGACGGCAAGGTGTACGGTGTTATGGGAGACTCAACATTCTTTCACTCAGGCATGACGGGTGCCTTGGATATCGTTTATAATAAAGGAAAAATGATACCTGTTGTGTTGGATAATAGAATAACAGGAATGACAGGCCATCAGGATAATCCCGGTACTGGTCGAACCCTTATGGGAGAAGAAGCCAGAGAAATAAATCCCGTGGATGTACTGAAATCTTTGGGTTATAAAACCGTAAAGGTAATTGACCCTAACGATTTGAAAGCTGTGGAAGATGCAGTGAAAGAAGCTGAAGCAAGCACCGAACCATTTGCTATCGTAACAAAAAGCCCTTGTGTTTTAATAAAAGGTTTACCGCCTTTTAAAACTAAATGTGAGGTGGACAGAGATAAGTGCACAAAATGCAAAATGTGCTTAAAAGTGGGTTGCCCGGCAATTTTCTTCAAGGACGGCAAATCATTTATTGAGCCATCTATGTGTGTAGGTTGTGAAGTGTGCATGCAGGTATGCAAATTTGATGCAATAAAAAAGGTTGGTGAAGAATAATGAAGGAAACTAAAAGTATTCTTTTTGTCGGTGTTGGCGGTCAAGGTACTATATTGGTGAGCAGGCTACTTACAACCGGGCTGATGAAAGCAGGTTACGACGTAAAAATGTCTGAAGTACACGGGATGGCTCAAAGAGGCGGAAGTGTGTCTACTCAGGTCAGATACGGAGAAAAGGTTTATTCACCAATCTTGGGCAAAGGACAAGCCGATATATTGGTTGCATTTGAAAAAATGGAAGCTCTGAGATGGAGCGAATATTTAAAACCCAATGGGATTGTCATTGTAAACAATTACGAAATACCATCTCTACCCATTGCTATAGGGAAAATTGAGTACCCCCAAGGAATTTTGGAGGAACTGGAAAAAAACTTCAAAACCATAGTGATTGATGCAGGAAAAGTTGCAACTGAATTGGGAAATGTAAAAACTCAGAACGTTGTATTATTAGGTTCATTAGTCAAGGCATTCAGTCTTACTGAAGTAGATTGGATAGAAGTATTAAAAGAAATAATACCCGAAAGAATGCTGGACATTAATATCAAGGCCTTTAATAAAGGTATGGAAATGTAACATAAAAGGGGAGGAACAGCTCCCCTTTTATAACATAGTTTAACAACATAACGATAGCCATTAAATGCGGCTTTTTCAACCTATGTCATATTAAAAATTCATTAGCAACTATATAGTTTAACAACATAACGATAGCCATTAAATGCGGCGAAGCCGCTTTTGTTAGATAAGGCAAAAATACCTTTACAGTATTAATACAAAAGATTTTAGGTGTAAGCGGTGAAAGATAGCTATAAATCATTAAACGATGAGCAAAAAAATGCTGTGGAGCATTACTTAGGACCTTGTCTGGTGTTGGCGGGACCTGGTACGGGTAAAACCACAATCATTGTAAATAGGATCATGTATTTGATAAAAAAATACAAGGTAGAACCCGAAAGTATATTAGTGGTTACATTCACAAAAGCGGCAGCCCAAGAGATGCATAATAGATTTATGATGCTTGAAGGATTTACGAATAAGTATAATCAGGTTACTTTTGGTACATTTCACTCTGTTTTTTTTAAAATTTTAAAACAATATAAAAACTATAAAATTGAATATTTGATAACCGAAAATGAAAAGAAGGCAATTATAAAGTTGATTGTAAAAAACATGGGGCTTGGTTTTCATGAAGAAGGTCAAGTATTGGAGGATTTGCTTAATGAATTGGCTTATATAGAAAACATGCTTTTCACAACAAGAGAATATATGCCGAATTCATGTGGTTACAGCGAATTTTGGGCAATTTACGATGAATATAACAAATACAAAACCAAAGGGAATAAATTTGATTTTGAAGATATGATAACTCATTGTTACAAATTATTGAATGGCAATAGTCAAGTTTTATATAGCCTCAGGTTAAAGTATAAGTTTATACTGATAGATGAATTTCAAGATATAAACAAATCACAGTTTGAAGCTATATCATTAATTGCAGAACCTTTGAATAATTTATTTGTAGTGGGTGACGACGATCAATCAATTTATAAATTTAGAGGTTCTGATTCCAAAGCCATGCTACGATTCCCGAAACAATATAACAATACAAAAGTTATTACTTTAAAAAACAATTATAGAAGTAATAAGGCAATATTGAATACTGCCTTGAATGTAATCAAGAATAATAAAGATAGATATGCAAAGGACTTAATAGCTTCAATTGAATTGGGAAGTGACCCTAATATAATCTTGCTTGAAGACAATAAGAAAGAGGCTGAATCTATTGTATTAAAAATTAAAGAACTTCTAAGAGAAGGAATCGGCTATTCGGAAATGGCGGTGCTTTTTAGAACACGTATTCAATCCGGGGCTATAATAGACAGTTTTACTATAAACAAAATACCATATACATGCAGCGGCGGATTATCCTCTGTATATAACCATTGGATTTATAATGATATAAACAGCTATTTAAAGGCTTCTCAAAATATTGACAAAAACAATAATATTTACAGGATTATTAACAAACCTTACAGAAAAATAAGCAGAAATACAATTGGCCTTGCTATGAGTCATAATAAAGATATGCCGGATGCTTTGATACTGCAAGATGGAATTGGAAAACATGGAAAAAAAACTTTAAAGAAATTGGAAAATTGTTTAAATGAATTAAGAACCATGAAACCCGGCCAAGGGATATCTTATATAAGGCACTATATAGGATATGAAAACTACATAAAAGAATGGGCAGCCATAAAGAATATTAAGGTGAAGCCATTACTGGAAATAATGGATGAAATCGGTGTTTCTGCAGGTAGGTTTGGAAGTATATTGGAATATTTAGAACATTTAAGGCTAATAAAGAATAACGAATACGGAGGCTTTGCAGAAAAAAGAAGTGTAAAGATTATGACAATGCATAAAGCAAAAGGGTTGGAGTTTAAAGCCGTTTTTATTATCGGTGCTATTGAAGGTTTAACTCCATACTATCTGCTCAATGATTATGATAATGACCTGCTGGAAGAAGAAAGAAGATTGTTTTATGTATCTATGACAAGGGCCAAGGAAAAGCTTTACATATATGTACCGAAATACAGGTACGGAAAAAGAATTAAACCGTCAAGATTTATAGAGGAAATGTATAGCATATGACTAAAGATTCGTTACTGTTCATACTTGCTTTTAACTTTCTACAATTATTAGTATTTGATAAAGATTGCGTTGTGGAAAGGAAGGAAAATGTTAGCTTAGAATATCGTTTTTAGAAAGATTAAGTTTTATAACGGAGGTGTTTATAGTGAATCTTAAGGCTGATATCGGTGTATTCGGAGGTTCCGGTTTTTATTCCTTTATAGAAAATGTAATAGAAACAGAAATTGATACCCCCTATGGTAAACCCAGCGATAAAATAGCAATTGGGGATTTAGGTACAAAAAAAGTTGCGTTTCTGCCAAGGCATGGAAAGAAACATACCTTTCCTCCCCATGTTATTCCATACAGGGCTAATTTATATGCCATGAAACTTTTGGGTGTGAGAAATATAATTGCACCTACGGCGTCAGGCAGTCTGAAAAGAGAAATAAAACCCGGGGATTTCGTTGTTTGCGATCAATTCATAGATAGAACCCGGGGGAGAAAGGATACTTATTATGATTCGGAAACAAAACATATAAGCATGGCAAATCCGTACAATGAGGAATTGAGACAAATAGCAATAAAGTCGTGTATTGATGAAGGAGTTGAATTACATAAGAAAGGCACTGTAGTAGTAATACAAGGACCCAGGTTTTCTACAAAGGCCGAAAGCAGATGGTTTAGCAGCATGGGTTGGGATGTAGTAAACATGACTCAATATCCGGAATGTGCTCTGGCTAATGAACTTGAGATACCCTACGTAAATATTTCCTTGATTACGGATTATGATGCAGGATTGGAAGGGGATGATAAAATTGTTCCCGTTACGGAAGAAGAGGTTTTTAGGGTTTTTAGCGAGAATAATGATAAAGTCAAAAGAGTTATACTTAAAATGATAGAAAAAATTAAATAAATATAAAAGCAGGAGGACAAATGAATAAGAAAGGCATTATCATAGTTTTTGAAGGAATAGACCAGTCCGGGAAGGGGACCCAAGCAAAACTATTTGTAAAAAGCTTAAAAGACTCCGGTTTCTCTGTGGAATATTTGCATTTCCATGATATCAGTACACCTATAGGGAAAGAATTACAGCTTTTCTTTGAAGGCAAGAGAGACTATAGTCCAATAGTAAGACAATTGCTGTTTGCTGCCAATCGCTATGAGAGAAATGAAGATATTGGCGAATTAGTACAAAACAATGACTTTGTAGTAATAGATAGATATATTCCTTCGGGTCTGGCCTACGGAATTGCAAACGGTATCGAAATAGATTGGATGCTTAATTTAGAAAGTTATCTTAACCAACCGGATATTGTTGTGCTTTTAGATATAAGTTCGGATATTTCAAAACAAAGAAAACCCGAAGAAAACAGAGATGTATATGAAAAAGATTTAAAATTTCTTGAGAAGGTAAGAAAAATATATTTAAAATTAGCAAACACCTTTGATTGGATTATAATTGACAGTCGAGGCAGTGCTAAGGAAGTTCAAAACAGTATCTGGAAAACGGTTAAGGACGAACTGAATAAAAAAGGTTTATGCCAACTGTAAACTAATAATACTGTATGCTTTAAGTACTTACCGGTATGTTTCCTCAATAAAAGCTACAATATCTTTGGCTGCATTAGGCTTTTTAAGAAATGCGGAGACTTCTTTTATGCTTCTAATTTTTAAATCCAAGCTCAGCACAGTATTTATAAGATAAGGTATTTTGCCCATATGGGAAGCCTTGACGGCCACACCATAATTCAATAGGAAATCCGCATTATCCAATTCCTGACCGGGTAAAGGTGAATAAATAATTAAAGGTTTCTCCTTGGATATTATTTCTGCACATGTCACACCTCCGGGTTTGGAAATAATAAAATCGGAAATATCTATCAATTCATGGATATTGGGAACAAAACCATAGATTACCAAATCATTTTTAGCATTTATGTTTTTGAGACCGGACTCTAACCTTTTGTTCCTGCCTGTAATTGCAATAATTTGTATATCATTAAACTTTTCATCTAATTCTTTTACAATTCCATTAATAGATCCCAAGCCCAATCCGCCGCCCATTACTAACATAGTCATTTTTTCTTTTAATGCAAGTTTGCTTATTAGTTCTTTTTTATCTGATTTCATTGAAAACTCAGGTTTTATTGGAATACCAAAAGGTAGCACTTTATTTATACTTACACCATAATCAATAATATTGGGAATCAATGATTCATGTGCTATGACATAAAAATCGGTTCTATCATTTATATAAGATGAATGAATGTTATAATCCGTTATTACAGAAATAAGAGGACTATGTATAAACCCTTTTTCTTTCAGCCTTGCCATTATTGAAGAAGGCAAGCTATGGGTGCAAAAAATAACATCCGGGTTAAAATCCGTAATGGATTTTTTAAGCTTACTTGATTTTAATTTGTTAGTAATATCATTAATATCAATTATAGGGTCCAGTTTGTTTGTTTTTTCATATATTTTTCCCCAGGCTTTGGGATAAAATTTCAATATATTCAAATAACTATCCAATATTACTTTATCCAATAAAGGGCTTATCAGACTGATAGTATTTATTATTCTAACGTCATTTTGAGAATCGGATAACAAAAAGCTATCCTTTAAAATATGGGCTACCTGGTCATGGCCGTTTCCGATGGATACGGAAAAAATCAGAATGTTCAAATATTTCCACCTCTTTTATCTTTACTGTTCTCACTATAACAAGATTACAGTAAAGAGTTTTGTAAAAAAACAAAACTCTACCCGAGCGTTTCAACGAGGTGGGAGATATGCTCACCACCTGTTTTGCAAAAATGAACACGCCGCTTATAGAAGCGGGAGATATCTTTACACCTCGTTATAACTATTCTGTGAGGCTACAAGCCTTTTTACAACATAATTTTTGTCAAAAACTAATAATCATTTGATAGAGAATTACAAAATCATACAATTCGTGAATAGTAATCTTATATCAAAGTATAACATTTTTAGGGCTCTTAAAGTAAATAACGTATGTGTTTATTTTGTCCATATAAATAAAATATTAAATATGATTTTAAACTACAAAACATTACATTTTTCTTTGAAGGTAAAAAAAATTAAGTAAAGAATTATATTATAGAATAATAACATTGGGGGGAATAGCATGCAAATTTTTTTTGAAAAGGTGAATAATTCACTGATTATTAAACTCCATGGTGAATTGGATCACCATAGCAGTGAGTATATAAAAGAAAAGATAGATATGGAGATAATGAGGAAAAACCCTAAAAATATTATTTTTGATATGGGGAATCTTAGTTTTATGGATAGTTCCGGGATAGGCGTTATAATCGGTAGATACAAACTTATATCTTCTAACGGTGGAAAAACAGCCATAGTTAACCTAAAACCTCAAATAAAAAGAGTTTATGAAATATGCGGTTTGAAAAAAATAATTCCTAATTATAGTACAAGCAAAATCGCCATAGAAAAACTTTAAAGGAGCGAATTTGAATATGAGAATCGATAATGAAATGAAACTTGATTTTTTAAGTAAATCACAAAATGAAAGTTTTGCCCGTTCAGTAGTTGCGGCTTTTGCTGCCCAATTAGACCCGACTATAGAAGAACTGTCGGAAATCAAAACTTCAGTATCGGAAGCGGTAACAAACTGTATTATTCACGGATATGAAAATAAACAAGGTTGGATATCGATAATATGCAGATTAATTGGAAATATAGTTGAAGTGGAAATCATAGATGAGGGTAAAGGTATAGAAAACGTCAATATAGCAAAGCAACCCTTATATACAAGTAAGCCTGAATTAGAAAGATCCGGAATGGGTTTTACCGTTATGGAAACCCTTATGGATGAACTTGAGATAATATCGGAAAAAGATATGGGTACAAAAATTATCATGAGAAAAACCATCAAAAACAATATTTAGGAGCCGATTTTATGGAATGGTTAAAGTTATCCCAAGAAGAAATAAATGATACAATAAAAAAGGCTCAAGACGGAGATAAAGAATTAGAAAATTATTTAATAACACAAAACTTAGGTTTGATAAGAAGTGTAGTAAAAAGATTTCTTAACAGAGGTTGTGAATATGATGATCTAATTCAGATAGGCAGTATAGGGCTGTTAAAAGCTATTAAAAACTACGACTCAAGTTTTAATGTAAGGTTTTCCACATATGCCGTGCCCATGATCATTGGAGAAATTAAAAGATTCTTACGGGATGATGGCATGGTTAAAGTCAGCAGAAACTTAAAGGAGTTAGCTGCCAAGGCCTATAATTTGAGAGAAGCCATAGAGAAAGAAACGGGAAAAGAGCCTACCATAACCCAATTGGCGGCAGAGCTGGATGTGGCTAAAGAAGAATTGGTTATGGCAATGAACTCACAAGCTTCTACACTTTCGTTACATGAATTAATCAGCCAGGAAGAAGGTTCCACCATGGAACTTTTAGACAGAATTCAAAACGATGAATCTGAAGAAACAGGCTTGGTAAACCAAATAATTTTAAAAGAAATGCTATCCTCATTGGAACAAAAAGAAAGACAAATTATAATTTTAAGATATTTCAAAGAGATGACACAATGTCAAATCGCTAAAATGCTGGGAATATCTCAGGTACAAGTTTCAAGAATAGAGAAAAAAATACTAAGAAAACTAAAAGAAAGGATGGGTTAATTTACATATATAACCTTTAATTTTAAATTTAAATAAAAGATGCATGTTTTTATAAAAATGCAGAATAATAATAACAATAAATGCTTAGGAGAAAAAAATGAGAAAATACAGATATGTAATTTTGCTGGTTATAATAATTACATTGATATATTTATCATGGACTTTGTTTAACAGTCATTATATTAATAATACTCCTGAAAAAGCTAAACTTGTGATAGTCGATAAACTACAAAATTATTTACTGCAAAAGGTGATATAAATGAGCGAGGACAATTATTATAAAATCAGGAAAAACTATTTAAACATGGAACAAGAAAACGAAAATTTGGTACGCTCCGATATTGAAGAAAAGATTGTAAATAATGTAATGAGAAAACATGATTAAGGTATAAACCAAAGTAATAAAAAGAAGCAACTCTTGGGTGCTTCTTTTTGCTTAGGTGTAGACCTGTTTAGTTTTGATATATTTTGGGTAGTGTAGTCTTACTCTTTATTTTCTTTTTTATCACCGGAATCTGAATTATCCCGTTTATTCTCAGGCTTTTTATCACCGTTCTTATCAGCGTCCTTGTTTTTCCCGGGCTCATAAAAATATTCTTCTTCATTTTCGTCTTCATTTTCATCAATAAAATATTCATGTTGTAAGTTGCATATTTCATCCGGTGCTTCATACTTGCTGTCAGCCGGCAAAGCTTTGGTTTTGTCAAAAGGCTCAATTCTTTGGGTAAATATTCTTGATTCTATCAGGGAAGGCGGGCAACTTGGCGATGCTAATAGTTCCGATTCCGTACATATATCTTTAATTACGTGAATATCACATGTGTTTTCTAAACCAGGTTCCGTACCTTTAATAAAAATTTCGGACTTAATTGTAGGACCGCGAGGATCGAGTTTACATAGTTCAGTAGGTCTTTTACCTGATTCAGTGCAAATTTCTACAGTAACAAAACCTGAGGGTTGTTCAAACTTTTTTGTAGGCAGGCCTTTGTGGATATCCGCCATTATCGCTTTCCATAACCTTGCAGGATATGAGCCTCCTGTAAAGGACATGGGTTTAGGGTCGTCATGCCCCATCCAAACGGCTGCTGTATAGTAAGGAGTATAGCCTATAAACCATGCATCTTTGTATTCTGTAGTTGTACCCGTCTTGCCGCCTACAGGCATATTGGGTAAGGAAGCGTTTACACCTGTACCGCTTTGTACAACATCCCTCATCATATTTACCATTAGATAGGCAACCTGTTCGCTTATCACTCTTCGTTTTTCCGTGGCATTTTCTATCAATATATTACCGTGTCTATCATAAACTTTTGTAAAAGACTTGGGTGCAATATATACCCCTTTATTGGGAAAAACATTATAAGCCGCCACCATTTCTATGGGCTTAACCCCTTTTGTCATACCGCCTAAGGCCAAGGCAGGAAGATTTCTATCATTTCTCTTAGGGTTTTTTATCTCTATGGTTGAGAACCCGAATTTTTGCAGATATTCTATGGAACGTTCAATGCCTATGTCTTGCACTACTTTTACGGCAACTATATTAAGTGAATTCCTAATACCTTCTCTGACAGTTACCAAACCCCTGAAAGTCCTGTCATAATTCCTGGGTGAATAATTACCAAAGGTAACAGGGGAATCATCAACTACAGTGCCTGCAGTATAACCGTTATCTAAAGCGGGAGCATAAACACTCAGAGGTTTTATTGAAGAACCGGGCTGGCGCAGTGACTGGGTGGCCCTATTCAGCCCCCTTCTTATTTTTGTGCTTCTGCCGCCCATAACGGCTTGTATTTCACCCGTTTCGTTATCAATTATAACAAAGGAAGCCTCAGGCTGCAGTGTGCCTTCTTCATCCTCTTTTGAGGGGGGAAATAACTTTTCGTTATCAAATGCAGTTTCAACGGCATTTTGCATTTCCGTATCAATAGTGGCTACTATTTTTAGTCCGCCGTTATACACCTTCCTGTTTGCTTCTTCCTTGGTATAACCTAATTTTTCCTGGAAGGCCTGAATCACATCTTTTATAACCATATCGGCAAAATATGTCGTGTCTATTTCTCTTTCTACTTTTGCAAGTTTTATTTCAGCAATCAGGGCCTCGTCATATTCATTTTGGGATATCATGTTTTGTTCTAACATTTCCCCAATTATGAGGTTTTTTCGTTTAACGGAATTATCATAATTAAGGTATGGGGAATAAGTGGAGGGATACTTGGTTATACCTGCAATAATTGCGGATTCCGCCAAACTTAATTCTCCGATGTCTTTTGCAAAATAATATAAAGCTGCTTCCTTAACACCAGCAACATTGTTGCCGCCTAAACCGATAGTATTAAGATAAGCCTCTAATATTTGCTCCTTCGTAAATTGACGTTCTAATTGTATGGCATAATAAGCCTCAATGATTTTACGTTTAAACTTTTTTTCGGGATTAAGATAAATATTCTTCACTAACTGCTGGGTTATAGTGCTGCCACCATGAGCAAGCTTACCTAACTTCAAGTCTTCAATTGCAGAACCTATAATACGTTTAATGTCAACACCGTTATGAGTAAAAAATCTTTTATCCTCAATGGCAATAAAAGCATTTTGCAGATTTTTCGGTATTTCCTCCAAGGTAATCATAGTTCTGTTTTCATTGGCATGCAGCTTATCAATAACCTTATCATTAGAATCCACAATATAAGTTGTCTGATTTAGGTCAAAAATCTCATCATAATCCAAAGGCTTTGCATCTTTTATCCATACATAAACTGTACCTAATACAATACCAGAACCTGCAATTATCCCCAAAAAACAAACAATAAAAACTATTAATAAAACTCTTTTCAAAACACGTGGTTTAGCTTTTTTATTGTTAGAGTTCGGTTTCTTTTTTTGACTATTATCTTTGTTATTCATACCATACCTCCTAAGGTGAAAAACCGTAAGCACAAATGTTAACACGAATATTATAGCATAATGCATATACCATGGCAAATGCATGTTCGAGGGATTATTTTCACAGTAAATTCATATATTTTTGAAATAATTACTATTAAATATTTAGACGGAAAATATTAAATATTTATTCAATATTTTAAACATATAATTCATTGAAAAGAAAATTTGAAGGGAAATAATTATGGAGTATAAACTTAAACTCAAAAAAGGCAAAACTAAGGTATATATTGTATTATTTATATCTTCCGTTTTAATGGTATTACTTTATTTTTTTATAGAAAACAATATTAAACCGAAACTCATTGCTATATCCGAAATAAAAGCAAGGCTTTTTGCCACTCAAGCTATAAATGATGCGGTGAGTAAAAAAATAGAACTAAACTCCTTTAACGATTTGATTTTTATAAAAACCGATAATACAGGAAAGGTTTCGTTAGTTCAAGCTAATACAAAAGAAATGAACAGATTGGCTGTAGAAACTTCCAAAGATATTCTCAGAGAGTTGGAAGATATAAAAAGAAAACAGATAAAGATATCCATTGGCAATATAATGGGCAGCCAAATCTTTGCCGATGCGGGCCCATGCATTAATGTAAATATCCAACCTGCAGGTTCCGTAGATGTGAATTTTGCAACAGAATTCATAGAGGCGGGAATCAATCAGACAAGACTGAAAATTTATATGGCTGTTAATACGAAAGTCCAGATAATAATCCCTTTTGCGGGCAATAAAGTAGATGTATCAGCAAATATACCTGTATCGGAGACCATAATAGTAGGAGATGTGCCGGAAAGCTATATAAATGTTCCCAAAGATAATAATGACTTTTTAAAGGTTGTACCCACCAAGGATCCATTTAAGTATTGAACTATTCCCAATCAATGGCTAAAGGATGCTTGTATCTCCTTGACAATGCTTACTTCTTGGAATAACATTTGATTACAAACTTAAAAAGAACAGGTGAAAAATATTGAAAAAAGAAAGCAAAATCACAAATGGATTAGGGAGCATAATTGATCCGGGAAATACAGATTATGAAGACCCCACTGATTTATATGAAACGGAAGATAACAAGGAAAAGGCAATTCTAATGGGAACAGGCAGCCTAAATGACTTAGATGAATTGAATGAACTTTTGGTCACCGCCGGCGGGGTTGAAGTAGGCAGGATGGTGCAAAACATAACAAAAGTAAGTGCAGCCTATTACATAGGAAAAGGGAAATTGGAAGAATTGGCTGAGGAAGTTCAAATAAAAGAAGCGGGTTTGGCTATTTTTGATGACGAATTAACCGGTGCCCAGATAAGAAATATAGAGAAAAGGTTGAACGTAAGAGTTATTGACAGAACCCAAATAATATTGGATATATTTGCAAAGCGTGCATCATCCAAGGAAGGCAAACTTCAGGTAGAATTGGCACAACTGAAATACATGTTGCCCAGGCTTTCTGGATTTGGTGTTGAAATGTCAAGGGCAGGTGCGGGAATTGGCACAAGAGGGCCCGGAGAGCAAAAACTGGAAATAGACAGAAGAAGAATACGAGAAAGAATAAGCAGCTTAGAAGATGAGATAAAGCAAATAAAGAAACATAGAAACATTCAAAGAAAAAGCAGAAGCAATGTGTTCAATATATGTTTAATAGGCTATACAAACTCAGGTAAATCAACACTACTTAATGCTTTATCAAATTCAGACATATATGTGGAAGACAAATTGTTTGCTACACTGGATCCCACTACAAGGAGAGTAAGACTTGAGAGTGGTGAAGAAGTAACAATAACCGATACCGTAGGTTTTATAAGAAATCTTCCTTATGATTTGATAGAAGCTTTTAAATCGACCTTAGAAGAAGTAACCTATGCTGATTTGTTATTACATGTTGTGGATATTAGCAATGAATCCTATGAGGAACAGATTAAGGCGGTAGATGGCATACTAAAGGATTTACACGCTTTTGATAAGCCCACCATACTTGTTGTAAACAAAATTGATAAAACCCATGAACAAGTATTTATACCGAAAGGTTATAAAGATGTAGTATATATATCAGCAAAAGAAAAAGTTGATTTAGATAAACTGCTTCAAAAGATTGAGCATTATGCTCAGGAAGACTCAAGCACTGTAGAGCTTGCCATACCATATAGTCAGTCCAATTTGATTCCATATCTTTATAAAAACGGAAAAGTGATAGAGAAGGAATACAAAGAAGAGCACATATACGTTAAAGGTAAATTCAGTTCACTCATAATGGGAAAAGTTAAAGAATATATTGTGAAATAATTTCAAATATGCCCATGATAAAGAGGAATACTCCAAAAATTTTTCTAAGTAAAAAGGAGTCCAAGTTTACGGCTATTAATGAACCGATTAGGGCGGCAATAATCCCCGGAATCATAAGATGTTTAACTATGCTTTTTTCTAAATTCTTATTTTTATGGTGAATTATTAATGCAACAATTGAAGCGGGTATAAAAGATATTAGATTTATACTTTGTGCACTCTGTTGGTTCATTTTCATAAATATAATTAAAGAGGGGATCAGTATTGTACCTCCCCCGATACCCATTCCGCCTAATAATCCCGTAAAAATTCCCATTAAAAACAGCCACATTAAAACATCATCCTAATCGCAGCAATTATCATTACTATTCCAAATAACTTCCTTATGAAATTTATAGATAAACGGTTTAAAAGTTTTGAGCCGAAATAAGCCCCCAAGACAGAACCTGATGTAACCCACAATGTTGCCTCAATAGAAGAAATACCTGCTTTTATATAAACCAAAGCACTTATAACTGACAAAGGCAATATGATGGAAATTGCAGTTGCATGGGCTTTATGGTCCTGCAGCTTATATAAAAAAACCAAAGATGTTACTAAAATAACACCACCGCCGGAGCCTAAAAGCCCGTTTATGAGCCCTGCCCCAAACCCTATGGCATAAAGCAAATAGTTCTTTTTAATGAAATCACCTTCCACTCCCCACTTTCCACCTCTCATTTCTCACCTCTCATTTTCCACTCCCCACTCCCCACTTTCCACTTTTCGCTTTAAGCTTTCCACATTTAAAAGAAATATATGAATTATTAAAAACCCAACTTTGTTTACTTACATTGTTAATAATGATATTATATGTATAACATATGTAATTGGAGGGTTCCCGCATTGTTTAACGCAGAAAAGGAAGTCTTAAAAATAGTAAATTGGATTAGAGAAACAGTTACATCCACAAATGCAAAAGGTGTTGTATTAGGGTTATCCGGCGGAGTCGACTCGGCAGTGGTTGCATTATTATGTAAAAGAGCATTTCCTCATGACACCCTTTGTCTTATGATGCCTTGTTACAGTGATGGCTTAGACGAAGAACACGCCCTTTTAGCTGCAAGAATGCATGACCTTGAAGTAAATAAAATCGAATTAGACAGCGTCTACGATATATTTAGAAGAGAAATTAATTCCACTTCCCAGGATTCAAAATTTGCTTTGGGAAATATAAAAGCCAGATTGCGTATGATAACACTAAATTATTATGCGGCCAAGCGTGGCTATTTAGTTGTGGGGCCCACCAATAAAAGCGAATTTACCATCGGTTATTTTACAAAACACGGGGATAGTGGAGTTGACATAATGCCTATCGCAGATTATCTTAAAAAAGATGTTTATGAATTGGCAAAATTCTTGAAGGTTCCCGAAGAAATAATAAAAAAAATACCCACAGCAGGTTTATGGGAAGGACAGACAGATGAAAATGAAATGAAGATGTCTTATGAGCAATTGGACAGCTATATAGCATGGGGTTCTGCCGAGAACAATATAAAAGATAGAATAGAAATGATGATGGGCAGGAGTGAACATAAAAGAAATTTTCCCAAGATATATAAAAGAAAATTAATTTGATTTTAGAAAGTGAGATGGGGTAAAAATGGCCGGTCATTCTAAATGGTCAAATATAAAGAATAAAAAAGGTAAAGCCGATGCGGCAAAAGGTAAAGTTTTTACTAAAATCGGTAAAGAAATATCCATTGCAGCAAAGGCGGGTTCCGACCAAGAAGCAAACAGCAGATTAAGAGATGCAATAGCAAAAGCAAAATCATGTAATATGCCCAATGATACTATACAAAGAGCCATAAAAAGAGGTGCCGGAGAATTAGGCGATGTGAACTATGAGGAAATTGTCTATGAAGGTTATGCCCCGGGCGGTGTTGCAGTTATAGTCAATACATTGACAGATAACAAAAATCGCACGGCAGGGGATGTAAGATATATATTTGATAAAAATGGCGGGAGTTTGGGTAGTTCCGGCTGTGTGGCTTGGATGTTTGATAAGAAAGGTCTGATAATAGTCGAAAAATCAGATGACATAAACGAAGAAGAGATTATGATGCTTGCATTGGAATCCGGGGCTGAGGATTTTATTACTGTTGAAGATTCCTACGAAATCTATACTGAACCGTCTGATTTTTCTCAGGTAAGGTTAAACCTTGAAAAATCCGGTTTAGCAATGGCTTCAGCAGAAATTACCATGATACCGCAAAACACTGTGAATATTTCCCAAGAGGATGACACTGTCAAAATAAACAAAATGTTTGAAATGTTTGATGATAATGATGATGTCCAAGACTTTTATCATAATGCGGAGCTGCCGGATGAATAGACAGAACTCATGAATATGAATAATAATTGAAAAATTGGTAATAATAACTTCCATGATGGCATGGAGGTTATTTTATGTTTGAAGATAAAAGAAAAATTAGATTTAAAAAGGTCATGATGTTTTTCGGGTTTATATTTATTATTGTATTCATTGCCGGCTATATCTTAAATAAAGACCACGAACCAAAAGAAAACGGAAACTTATCAAAAGTCAACAAAAACATTGTTATACCCAAAGAAATTAAAAGCTATCATGATGACATAAACTCTATTTATAAAATCAACGGGTCTACAAAATTATGTTATTCAACATTTTTTAAATTGTGCGGCCATGAAATACAAAGAACAATACAAGCCCCCGGTTCCTTTTTGGGTTTAAACGTGGAAGAACTTATGGAGAGAATAGAGGGATGGGAAATAAGCGAGGTACAAGATGACAATATAATGTTGATTAGAGAGATAGATACTTATTGCCCAAAGCATTTTATTATCGGCGTATTGGATAATAATATAGCAATCTATATCTATAATGAAAACGGAGAAAAAATCTTAAAAGAAAAAACCGATATTGATATAAACATTTTGACACCGGATGACCAGATATTTTTGACAAAGGGAATAGTGGCTGATACGGAAGATGATATGGAACTAAAATTGGAAGGGTTCAGCAATTAATCCTTTTCATCAGTAACTCCATTAAAAAACAATAGAAAATTATCAAAAAAGGCTGCATGGCCTTTTTTTGTTATGGTCTACTCATTGTATTAAGTTAGAATATTTGTATTTGATAAGAATTGCGTTGTGGAAAGGATTAGGGACTGTTAGCGAAATGGAGGAAAAGCGAAATCACACCAACTAAAGGAAATACCATACGCTATATGTAATTTAACGAAAGAATTTTGATTTCGCCCGTAATAAGCATACAGTCCTTTAGCCTTGTAACTCAGCAATTATATCAAATATAATAATGAGGGAAAAAACATACATAGTGTGAACTGTAACCTTTTATTGTAGTGGAAAGGCAAAAGTGCTTTTATGCCTTTATTTTTTCTTTTGAAAAGGTTATAGTATTTATAGCGAATATATGTTTGGATAGGATGTGCTTTATTTGATAATAATGGGTATAGATCCCGGAATAGCTATACTTGGTTATGGAGTATTAAACGTAGAAGGTAACAAGTATGGTATTATTGACTCGGGAGCAATTATCACATCTTCCGAATTATCAATGCCCCAAAGACTTTCCCTTATTTATCGGGATTTAACTGATATATTAATAAAATACAAACCAGATGCATTTGCCGTTGAAGAGTTGTTTTTCAATAAAAATACCAAAACAGCTTTAATAGTTGGACATGCCAGAGGGGTTATTATACTTGCCGCATCCAATTTAGATATACCTATATATGAATACACGCCTCTTCAAGTGAAGCAATCCATAGTCGGTTATGGCAGGGCGGATAAGAACCAAATGCAGCAAATGGTAAAGGTTTTACTTAACTTGAAGGAGATACCAAAACCGGATGATGTGGCTGATGCTTTGGCGGTTGCAATTTGTCATGGCAGCAGTTCCAAATTTTCAAATCTATTTAGAGCATAAAGGAGAGTACATATGTTTGAATATCTCAACGGAATTATATCTGATTTAGGGGAGGATTTTGCTGTTGTAGACATTAACGGTGTGGGTTTTAAATGCACATGTTCACAAAACACTATCAAAAGTCTAAACCCAGGAAAGGTTTCTAAGGTATTTACCATAGTCGGTGTCAGAGATGACAGTATTAATGTATACGGTTTTTACAACAAACAGGAAATGGGTATATTTAAACTTTTAAATACCGTATCCGGCGTGGGGCCTAAAGCGGCCTTGTCACTATTATCAAATTTGAAAGTCAATGAACTAAACATGGCAATAGCAACCAAAAACTATAAGGAGCTTACAAAAGCACCGGGCATAGGTAAAAAGACCGCAGAAAGAATAATATTGGAACTAAAAGATAAGTTAAGCTACGAAGATAGCTCGGAATTTACTTCTTCGGATACAGGCGACGATGTTATTCAAACCATACAAGCATTGACTTCCTTAGGTTACAGTTATGGTGAGGCTTCCACCGCATTTTCTAAAATAGAGGATAAAAATAAGCCAATAGATGTATTGATAAAAGAAGCTTTAAAACAGCTTTCAAGAATTTAGGTGATAATAATGGAAGACAGACTGATAACGGCAAATCCCATAAACGACGATGATTTGGAACTGAATCTGAGACCAAAGTATCTTGATGATTATATAGGCCAGACCTCTGTAAAGGAAAAAATGCGAATATTCATAGAAGCTGCTAAACAAAGAAAAGAGGCACTGGATCATGTATTGTTGTACGGGCCTCCCGGTCTTGGCAAAACTACCTTGGCAAACATTATTGCCAATGAATTAGGAGTTAGTATCAGGGTTACCTCGGGACCCGCTATTGAAAAACAGGGAGACTTAGCTGCAATATTAACCAATCTTAACTATAATGATGTTCTTTTTATAGATGAAATTCACAGACTTAACAGAAGTATTGAAGAGATCCTATACCCTGCCATGGAGGATTGTGCAATTGATATAATAATAGGCAAGGGACCCAGTGCCCGTTCCATTAGATTGGATATTCCCGGATTTACCATGATAGGTGCTACAACGAGAGCCGGTATGATTACTTCGCCTTTAAGAGACAGATTCGGAGTTATGTGCAGACTTAATTACTACAATAATGATGAATTGTTTGAAATAGTAATAAGGTCGGCTAAAATTCTAAAAATAGATATAGAAGAAAAGGGTGCCCATGAAATAGCGAAAAGGTCAAGAGGAACGCCTCGAATAGCTAACAGGTTACTAAAAAGAGTTAGGGATTTTGCACAAATAAAAGCTCAAGGAATAATTACCGAAAAAGTAGCTGATGACGGATTAAAATTATTGGAAATAGATCATATTGGATTAGATGATATTGACAGAAAAGTACTATTGACGATTATAGAAAAATATAACGGAGGTCCTGTGGGTTTGGACACCATAGCCGCATCCATAGGAGAAGAATCAAATACAATAGAAGATGTTTATGAGCCATATCTCTTGCAAATAGGTTTTTTAAGCAGAACACCCCGGGGCAGAATGGTCACAAAATTAGCATACAAGCATTTAAATATGCCGTTGTTGGGGTTTTAATTATATAAGCGGGAGATATCTTTACACCTCGTTATAACAAGATTACAGTAAAGAGTTTTGTAAAAAAACAAAACTCTACCCGAGCGTTGGGGGCGAGGTGGGAGATATGCTTACCACCTATTTTGCAAAAATAAACTTGCCTCTTATATAAGCGGGAGATATCTTTACACCTCGTTATAAAGGA
>CAZQHS010000009.1:0-30930 GCA_964593485.1 uncultured Clostridiaceae bacterium | reverse complement strand
ACAATGTTCTGCTCTCCTATGTGAATGTGAAGATAGCGGAACTGGACGGGCGCAAGCAGGAGATATTGAAGCAGGTAGCGGAGTTGACGGTAGAAGCCATCAGCCCGGAACAGGTCAGCCAGATTTCCGGCTACCTCGACACTTGGGACAGCGTATCCTTTGATGACAAGCGGCGAGTGGTGGATTTAATGATTACCACCGTAGTCGCCACAAGCGACAGCTTGAACATTACATGGAAAGTCTGACGGGCGGGATACCTCCCGTCAGACCGTTACCCTGTGTAGTCCCTTGTAAACTGTACTTTTCCTACTATAAAATAAAAACAATTTAATTAAATGCCGTGCCAATATTTCCTCATTTAATTCGGAAATGGCACATGGCAATAAAAGCGGCTTTTTCAACCTATGTCATATTAAAAATTCATTAGCAACTATATAGTTTAACAACATAACGATAGCCATTAAATGCGGCGAAGCCGCTTTTGGTATTTGTTTAAAATGATAAAATCAGGGAGGTATTTATGAAAACAATATATGTAAAGGAATTATACAAAAACCCAGGAGATTATTTAGATAAGCCTATTCTTATAGCGGGTTGGATACGAACCCTAAGGGCTTCAAAAAACTTCGGATTTATAGAAATTAATGACGGAAGTTTTTTCAAAAATGTGCAAGTAGTTTTCCATGAGGAACTACAAAACTTTAAGGAAGTCTCTAAACTTAATATCAGTTCTTCAATATATGTAGAAGGAATGGTTGTTATTACACCCAATGCAAAACAACCTTTTGAGATTAAGGCGGAAAAAATAGTAGTAGAAGGAAATTCTACGTCAGATTACCCTTTACAAAAAAAGAGACACACCCTTGAGTATTTAAGGAGTATAGCTCATTTGAGACCAAGAAGTAATACTTTTTCCGCAGTATTCAGAGTAAGATCTTTAGCAGCCTTTGCACTTCATAAATTTTTTAATGAACGGGGTTTTATTTACGCTCATACGCCTATAATAACAGGCAGCGATGCAGAAGGAGCAGGGGAGATGTTTAGAGTTACTACTTTGGACTTAAACAATGTTCCTAAAGATGAAAAAGGAAATGTTGATATAAGGAAAGACTTTTTCGGCAAAGAAACAAATCTTACTGTAAGTGGCCAGCTTGAAGCGGAAAGCTTTGCCTTGGCATTTAGAGACACATATACATTCGGCCCAACCTTTAGGGCTGAAAATTCCAATACTGTAAGACATGCTGCCGAGTTTTGGATGATAGAGCCTGAAATTGCATTTGCAGATTTAAATGACAATATGGCTTTGGCAGAAGACATGTTAAAGTATGTTATAAATTATATTTTGGAAAATGCACCTTTTGAAATGGAATTTTTCAATCAATTTATGGATGAAACATTATTGGAAAGATTGGAGAATATCGTAAATTCGGATTTCGCACGGATTACCTATACGGAAGCCGTGGATCTATTGATAGAATCCGGTAAAGAATTTGAATATCCGGTAAAGTGGGGAATAGACCTTCAAACGGAACACGAAAGATTTATAACAGAACAAATATTTAAAAAACCTGTATTTGTAACAAATTATCCAAAAGAGATTAAAGCATTTTATATGAGATTGAACGATGATAACAAAACCGTTGCTGCAATGGATTTATTGGTGCCTGGAGTCGGAGAGATTGTCGGCGGAAGTCAAAGGGAAGAAAGATACGATGTGTTGGTGAAAAGAATAGAAGAGATGGGACTCAACATAGAAGATTATTGGTGGTATTTGGAACTTCGCAAATATGGAGGCACAAAGCATGCAGGTTTTGGTCTTGGATTTGAGAGAATGATAATGTATATGACTGGAATGGGTAATATCAGAGATGTTATTCCTTTCCCAAGAACTGTAGGAAACGCAGAGTTCTAAAACCATCTTATGCCCTTATTGTAATTGTAGTGGCGGACGACCCTGTCCGCCATTATGACGATTATTCATCCGTCCTTATAACTAAATCACATTTCTTTGCTATATCCAGTTTCTCAAAATATTCATTTTCCAAGGGTATCCATTCCCCAACGAATCGTTTTAACATTATTTCATTGCTTCGGCTAAGGATTCTTTTTACTTGTATCGTTGCATCTGATATGAGAAATATTTTAAAATCATAGAAAGGTTCCAAAAGAGGGTGAATAGAGTAGACGCCTTCTACTATATTTAGCTTTTTTGGAAATACTTTAATATACTCTGTAAGTGCTTCTAAAGAACAATCGTATATTTGATACACAAATTCAGAATTCTCCTTTATATTTGTTAAAACTTCATCTTTAAAACGTAAATAATCTATATTTCCTCCTATTTCCTGGAGTCTTTCAGTTGTTTTTTGTTCAGGTCGCAGAAAAAAATTATCCATATGAAATATATTGCAATCATAATTTGCAGATAGATAAGAAGCCAGAGTACTTTTGCCGCTGCCACTATTGCCATCAATGGCAATTATCAAAATTTTATCTTTTTTTAAAAGCCTATCAATGGACTCGATTATTTTTATATATGATTTTTCTTTCATACCGATACACCATTCTTCTTATGTATTTTTGTTAAAAAGTATAAACAATGTCCTATACAGTATACCATATTTGAAAACTGTAACTTTAAAACTGTGACTTTCTTTTGTTACTGTTTACACTATAACTATTCTGTAAAAACAGATTATTGTATTTGCTCCGATTACTGAGTTACAAGGCTGATTGTCTGTAGGCTCATTACGGGCGAAATCAAACTCTCCCCGCTAAAATAAATTTTTTTCTAATAAAATTTCCTTCTTCACCGATGATTTCGCTTTTTCTACATTTCGCTAACAGACCTTAAGCCTTTCCACAACGTAATCTTTATCAAATACTAATGATCTTTTTTATAAGGAAGTCCATATTTATACAATGTGTTAGCAGTAGCATTCTTCGCAGTTTTGAGGTTTCATTTGCTTGTGGTTTAGTAAAATAAAAGAGTTTTTTATTCTAACAAATTATGATATAATCCTACTAAAGATTGATATTTAGGGGAGTAATAGTTGTGAGTGTTTTGCTATTGGATAATGTGCAAAGTTTTGCCGATACTGTATCTCAACTCTATAAAACGTTTTTTAAAAAATACCCATTATTAAAAATATTTGCCTTGAATGTTTTGTTTTATAGCTCAGGCAATTTTGCTTTTTCTATTACTGATAACAACAAAACAATAGGTAATTTTACTATTTATGCAAGTAGTGAAGGTAATATAATAAAAGACGGAATTGATAAAGATACAAGCGTAAGTTTTAACATAAAAAAATCATTAATGGAAGATATACTCTTTAATAAAGATTTATATTTACGCAGACCTTATAAATTATTTAGATTCCTACCGGCCGTATACAGTTCTATGACATTGAAGAAAGGGAAAGAAGAAAGAGATTCTTTAACAGGGGAAAAACTGATATTGAGACAAGGACAAGAAAAGGATATTTACTATTTGATTAATTGGTATAGTGATAAGGAATTAAATAAATTAGCAGGATGGGCTGAAGGGAAACCAAACATACATGCTTTAAAGCAAAACATTTCAAAAGGTTTTGGTTATGACCCAATGAACTTGGTAATTGAAACAAATGGAGGTAAACCCATCGGTACTATTCAACTTTACAATTTTGATGAATTAAACCAAAGCTGTAAATTAGGTATAAGAATAGGTGATAGAGAATATTGGGGTAAAGGATATGGCGAAGATGCGATAAATACAATTCTTAAATATGCTTTTTATAAATTAGATATTTTCAGAGTTTCTTTAAAATTCTATGAATATAATAATAGAGCATCAAATTGTTATGTAAAATGCGGCTTTAAACATGAAGGAAAAACAAGAAAGTCCGCCTATATAGATGGTGAGTTTTATGATGAAATAATAATGGGAGTATTAAAAAGTGATTTTGTAAGTAAAAAAGAAGTTGTTTTATAAAAAATAACCGGGCCAAAGATAAGCCCGGCTAACTTTACCTTTTTATATCCGCAATATCCTGAATATAATCTGATACTCTAAAGAAAATATTTCTTCCTGTTCTGCTTACTTTTTTCCTAAACCTGCCGCTTACCATTGGCAAAAGAATTAGCCCGCCTACGGTGCCAATACTCATAGCGATAAAGTTCCTTTTTCTATTCATACTATAACCACTTCCTTTCATTTTAGGTTAGTGCATAATAAACTAAATAGGCAATACTATATACAGTGTAAATATTCTCAAAATTAGTTTTTGTTTTTTTCAACTAATTAAAACATGAAAATAGTAGAATTTTTATTTATTTTTAAGATATTATATATATAATAAAAAAAGGAATAGCAAATATAACATAGAATACTAAAACAAATTATAAAAACTAAATAATTTAAAATCATATTGGATAGAGGAACATTAGTTTAAACTATCAATCCAAAGTGCGGAAGCATAGATTTAAAGCATATTAGAATATACATTATTAACTACAATAAATCAGAAACTATTTAGTTATTAACCGGTCTAATTTATATAAAAAGTTGCATTTAGAGGAGGCATTATTTTGAACAGAGGTTTTCGTTGGGCTTTAATAACTCTTGGAATTATTTTGGTTATTGCAATTGTCTTAACAGGTTTTATGTTGCTATCATCAGAAAAAATTTCATCTAATGTTTATATTAATGGGGTAGAGGTAGGTGATTTGACTAAAAATGAAGCACTGTTAAAGCTAAAAGAATCCTATGGAGAAATAATACGAAACACTTACTTGATGTTGACTTTTGGGGATATAAATTGGAGGTTGGATTATAATGATATTGATTATTCATACGATTTTGATGATGCAATAAATACAGCTTATAAAATCGGCAGAACAGGGAATATTACCAAGCGTTATTTTACTTTGATAAAATCGAAGTTTGTTGCTAATGAAATAACCCTTAACTTTTCATATAATGAAGAGGCTATTTTAAAAACGATAAATAATACTGCCAAGGATATAAACAGAGTACCCATTGATGCGACAATAAGGTTAAAATCCGGAAAATTTGTGATTACACCTGAGACAATCGGCTTAAAGCTAAATAATGATTCTGCTTTAGATATAATAAAAAGCAGAATTGAAAACAATGATATTTCGGTGGTTGAATTGCCTGTAGAGGAGATACAGCCGAATATAAAAAAATCCGATCTGGAATCCATTACAGAAAAATTAGGTGAATATACAACAAAATTTGATGCATCAAACAGAAATAGGACTTATAATATTGCACTTGCAACAAAGAGTGTTACTGATGTATTGGTTAATCCAAGTGAGGTGTTTTCCTTAAACAAAGTTATCGGTTCAAGGCTTGCGGAAAAAGGTTATAAAATGGCAAAGGTTATAATTAATAATGAGTATGTTGATGGTATAGGTGGCGGCCTGTGTCAAATTTCAACTACTTTGTATAATGCTGCTTTATTATCTAATATGAAAATAGTAGAAAGAAGAAACCATTCACTGCCGTCTGAGTATGTCGGCTTGGGAAGGGATGCTACCATTTCGGGTGATTATATAGATATGAAGTTTGAGAATAATACAAACACCCCGATTTATATACATGGAGATGTAAAAGGTAATAAAGTAACCTTTAGCATATATGGCAAAAAAGAAAATCCCGGCAGGTCCATAGAAATAAGGACTAACGTTATTAAAAAGATAGAGCCCCAGGTTAAAATCATTAAAGATGATACTTTGCCTATGGGTACAGAGGTTATAGAAAAGAAAGCTACTGCGGGATATGTGGTAAAAAGCTATAGAGTAGTGCTGGAAAATGGAAAAGAAGTTTTTGTAGAGCCGTTGTATACTGATTCTTATAGGGTATCGGATGAAGTAAAAAGAATAGGAACAAAACCCGTTGACATATTGCAAGAAGAAGACGAGACATTTTATATGGACAATTTGGATTTGGAAGATTTTGACTCTTAATTTCGATATAATATTTTTCATTGTGAATTATAATACCCTGTGCTATAATATTTTCGTCGGCGCGAGTGACGGAATTGGCATACGTATACGATTCAGGTTCGTAGTTTTAGGGGTTCAACTCCCCTCTCGCGCACCAAATTATTTTAATATTTTAAAAGTAACCTGAAATCAATTTAGGTTATTATTTTTTTTAGGATAAGTTCATAATATAGGTGCATGAATTATTTCACATACTTTGGTATAATATAGTTTGTAAAACCTATTGTTTTCTAAATTTACTTAGGAGGACTTTTACAATGGGGCTAAATCGGAATAAATATAAGATGATTGTAACAGATATGGATTATACCCTTTTAAATAGGGAAAAAACAGTTTCACCAAGAAACAAAAAAGCACTTCGAAACGCAATGAATAAAGGAGTACATATAGCGGTAGCTACCGGAAGGATATATGTGTCTGCAAAATTTTATGCCAGACTTTTAAACATAATCACTCCTATAATTGCAAGCAATGGTGCAATTATACGCGAAGGGCACACAAATAAAACGATTTTTAAAAGTGTTTTATCACCCGATGTGGCAATAAGAATGATAGAGTTATGTCGTGAAAAAGGGCTATTTTGCCACCTTTTCTCAGATAACACTGTTTTTACTGAGAGAATAATAAATGTTTCTTCCCGATATAGTGAGTGGAATGAAAGTTTAGAAGATGAAGATAAAATAAATATTGAAGTAGTAGATAAGTTGGAAGAAGTTGTTAAAAATGAAAAAAATGAAATAGTAAAAGCAGTAGTTGTTGATAGTAACGAGGATTCGTTGAGATATGTCAGAAACAGTCTAAATGATACCGGGTTAGCCAATATTAGCCAATCATTAAAGGGAAATATGGAGGTTATGAATAAAGGTATCAGCAAAGGAAATGCAATCAAGATACTATGCGAAATATACGGTATCGATAAAAGTGAAGTGATTGCCATAGGCGATAATGAAAATGATATCAGCATGATAGAATATGCGGGATTGGGAGTAGCTGTAGGAAATGCAGCGGAAAGCGTAAAAGAGAAAGCTGATTACATAACCGGTGATTATTTGGATGACGGTGTGGCACAAGTAATTGAAAATTTTGTTTTATAACAAAAAATGCTTTTAATATAAATACTAAGTTTTACTTGTAATTAAAGTCAGGGGTAGTAATAAACCGTTAGGGGGAATTATTAATGGAAAGAACAGTGGGAGTGATTGCCCGTGGAATTCGAACGCCTATTATCAAGGCGGGAGATGACTTGGCAAATATAATTGTTACATCCTTACTTGAATCAATGAAATCAGAAATTTATTCTTTAAGAGATAAGGATGTATTAGGAATTACTGAATCTTTGCTTGCAAGAGCCCAGGGTAACTACGCAACCATTGATCAAATAACTATGGCAATAAATAAAAAGTTTGATGGAGATTTGGCCGTTGTTTTTCCCATATTAAGCAGAAATAGATTCTATCCAATATTAAAAGGGATAGCTTTAACAAAAAAGAAAATCTATTTGTTTTTAAATTTTCCTTCTGACGAGATGGGAAATAATCTGATGGACAAAGATGTTATGGATGAAATCGGGATAAACCAATATACAGATACCCTTAGTGAAAGGGAATATCGAAGGTTGTTTGGAGCAAGCTTTTTACACCCGTTCACCGGAATAGATTATGTTGAACTTTATAAAAATGCTGCAGTAAACAATAATATTGAAATTTATCTATCAAATGATGCTAAAGCGGCTTTAAAATATTCGAAAGATATATTAGTGGCAAATATTCATGAAAGACACAGAACAAAGAGAATTTTAAAAAAGACAGGAGCTGAAAAGGTTTTTGGCTTGGATGACATTATGAATGAACCTAATGAAGAGAGTGGTTATAATCCGGAATACGGTTTACTTGGTTCTAATAAAGCAACTGAGTCAAAGATAAAACTTTTTCCACGAGATTGTGATGAATTTGTAAATAAAGTCCAAGAATTAATAAAGGATAGAACAGGTAAACAAATAGAAGTGATGATTTATGGTGATGGTGCTTTTAAGGATCCGAGAGGAAAGATTTGGGAGTTAGCTGATCCGGTTATATCTCCGGGGTATACAAAAGGTCTTATAGGGATGCCGGATGAAATAAAGTTAAAATATATTGCTGACAATGAATTAAAAGACTTAGATAACGATGCAGCGATTAACGAAATAATGAGGATAATAAAAGATAAAAACCATAAGGACAATGAAGGAGAAAAATCCGTAGGAACAACGCCAAGGCAACTTACAGATTTGTTAGGGAGCTTATGTGACTTAATAAGCGGGAGTGGTGATAAAGGTACTCCCATAGTCTTGGTTCAAGGGTATTTTGATAGCTTTGCATTAGGTAAATAAAAAAGGTGGCGATTGCCACCTTTTTTACCAATTTACCAATTCTCGCAATTAACTTCGAAATGAGCTTTAGGATGATCACATACGGGACAGATTGCAGGTGCTACGGAGCCTTCGTGTATGTGACCGCAGTTTCTGCATTTCCAATAGGTTTTCCCATCTTTTTTAAAGACTGTGCCATCTTCTATATTTTTAAGCAAAGCCAAATATCTTCCTTCATGCCTTCGCTCTATTTCTGCAACCATTTCAAACAGTTTTGCAATTTTAGTAAAGCCTTCTTCTTTTGCTTCTTCGGCGAATTCTTTATACATTGAAGTCCATTCGTAATTTTCACCTTCAGCAGCATGTTTAAGGTTTTCCATAGTATCGCCTATTCCGTCTAATAGTTTGAACCACATTTTTGCATGCTCTTTCTCATTATCCGCCGTTTCTTGGAAGATTGCAGAAATCTGTTCGTAGCCTTCTTTTTTTGCTTTGGAAGCAAAATAACTATATTTGTTCCTTGCTTCTGATTCACCTGCAAATGCTACTCTTAAATTTTTCTCAGTTTTTGTTCCTTTAATATCCATTTAATCACCTCTTCAATATTTGTACAGATTTATTATATAGGAAAGATGATTTTAGTTCAACATAGCTAAGAATTTAAACTATCAGGAAGTAGTGATTATTATGTGATAATTATTATGGTTAACGATACAGTTCACACGGTCTTTGCGTCATCCTAAACAAAGTGAAGGATATTAAGACTCTTCGATAAGCCTCGAAAGTGACATTTATCTTAGTGATATAACGAGGTGTAAAGATATCTCCCGCTTCTATAAGGGAAATACATGGATTTCCAGTTCATTTTTGCAAAATAGGTGGTGAGCATATCACACACCTCGCTCCCAACGCTCGGGTAGAGTTTTGTTTTTTTACAAAGTTCTTCACTGTAATCTTGCTATAAGGCTGTTCGGCAATGTGTGAACAGTAAACGATTAACAGCATAAAAATAACCTTTTAACATTTTTTATTGAAATTAAATAACTTAAATGGTAATATTGTTTTAAGCATAGGCTCGGAGGTCACAACCATGTTATTTATGTTTAAAAGTGCAATCCATCATCACCACACAAAGCGCTTGAAACTGTGATTTTATCATAGGGCAAGCACCAAAGACGTTTGCCTATGATGATGATACCTACGCCATATAGGCATATAATTATAGCTTATATGGTATTTTTATTATGTAGTATATTGTAATTATAAATAATAAAGCTAACTATGATTTGAAATTTTTATAAATAGGAGGAGAGTAAAATGATTGAGTTAAAAAATCCCAGGGGTACTTTGGATTACTTGCCTCAACAACAAAAAATAAGGCAAGATATTATAAGAAAGTTAGAAGATGTGTTCGAAAGATTTGGATATCAACCCTTGGAGACCCCTATACTTTGCCACTTTGAACTTTTGGCCTCTAAATATGCAGGTGGTTCAGAAATTTTGAAAGAAGTATATACACTGTATGACCAAGGCAATAGACAACTTGGCCTTAGGTATGATTTGACCGTTCCTTTTTCAAAGGTAGTAGGATTGAATCCTGATATAAGAATGCCTTTTAAACGTTATGAAATTGGGAAAGTGTTTCGGGACGGACCTGTAAAGACAGGCAGAAATAGGGAATTCACTCAATGTGATGTAGATGTCGTCGGTGTAAGCTCTATGCTTGCAGAGGCTGAATATTTTGCTATAACCGTTGAAGTGTTTAAAAAATTCGGACTTTCAACATATATAACCTACAATAATAGAAAATTATTATCCGGATTGGTAAAGTACTCAAAAATAGATGAAGATAAAGCAAGTTCTGTTATATTAAGTATTGATAAATACGAAAAGATAGGAAAAGACGGAGTACTTGAAGAATTAATAGAAAAAGGCGTTGATAAGGAATCCGCGGAAAAACTGTTTAGCTTTATTGAAATGGAACCAAGAGTTTTATTGCAATATCTTTCACAAAATCCGATCAATGATTTAATAACAGAAGGCATACAGGAATTAAACGAGTTAAATTCATATATTGAGGCTGCCCAGTTAGTTGATTATGTCAGGTTTTCACCATTTTTAGCCAGAGGATTGGAAATATATACAGGGACAATTTGGGAAGTATTCTTGACAGATGGAGCCATAACATCCAGCTTGGGTGGAGGTGGGCGCTATGATAAGATAATAGGGGGCTTTTTAGAAAGCGATATAGAATACCCCGCCGTTGGGATGTCTTTTGGTTTGGATGTAATATATGAAGCCCTAAAACTGAAAGGCCAAGCAGAATTTGCAGCACCTGCGGAAATTTATATAATTCCTATGGGGACAGAAAAAGAATGTTTTAACCTGGCCACAAAATTAAGAGATTTAGGATATAAGGTGGATATGGAAATGACAGGGAGAAGGCTGAAAAAGGCATTGGATTATGCAAATAAATCAGATATTCCTTATGTCATTATAATAGGAGATAATGAATTAATAGAAAAGAAGTTTAAGATTAAAAGAATGGCAGATGGAAGAGAAGATGAGATTGATTTTAACAAAATAGAGGATAGCCTAAAGGATATAATAGGATAGGCTCAGCAATATAAGGCTGTTCGTCAATGCGTGAACAGTAACAGCTTTTATTTAAGGAAGGGTGGAATTTTGTTGAAAATTTATACAAAAGGCGGAGATAGGGGGCAAACAAGCCTTTATGATAACACGAGAGTTTTTAAAGACAGTATCAGGGTGGAATGTTATGGAACTATTGATGAATTGAATTGCACCTTGGGTTTTGCGAAAAACTTCGTTGATGATGAAAATGTTATAGATAACATAAACATTATACAGAAAGAACTTTTTTATGTCGCCGGAGAGCTTGCAACTATGGAAAAAGACAAACTTATTAATAGAATTGAAGAAAATGATGTTTTGAAGTTGGAAAGGCTTATTGATTATTATATAAGCAAATCAGATAATACACCAAAATTCATAATACCCGGGAGCAGCAAGGCAAGTGGTGCCCTACATATTTCGAGAACAGTTTGCAGGAGGGCTGAAAGAAGAATTATTACTTTGCATAAAGAAGAAGAAGTTAATCCTTTTCTAATTAAATATGTCAATAGACTCTCGGATTTAATTTATGCAATGGCCAGGTTTTTAGAAGAAAAAATAACTTTAGTTAATTTTGATGAAGAATAGAAATTATGTATTGGTGAGACTGAACTTATCATTGTACATTTTTTTATCTGCTTCGGTAATTAATTCATCAATAGTCATAGAACAATCCTTTTTGATACAGAATCCGAGGGAAATATCAGGCTTAATGGGTGAACCATCATCATAAGATTCACAGGCTTTTTTTATCCTACTACAGATTTTTTCAGTAAGTTCGGCGGTGCATTTTGGTAAGATTATTGAAAATTCATCACCGCCTACCCTTGCTACAATATCCGTTTCCCTGCAGGAATTTTTTAGGATTTTCGCTACGGTTTGAAGTAATTTATCCCCCGCATTGTGCCCATATCGGTCATTTGTTTGTTTAAGACCGTTGATATCTCCCGTGATTAAACAAAATGGGAACTCTTTTTTTCTATCAAGTTCCTCCAAAATTTTATCGAAATAGGCACGATTGTATAGGTCTGTTAACTTGTCGTGGTAACTTAAGTAATAAATTTTATTTTCGGCTTCCTTTTTGGCTGTAACATCTTGAAAGACTCCTTGCACTTCAATAGGTTCATTGTTACCATCAATAATAAGCAACTTGCCTTCCAAAATTATTTGTACTCCACTTTTATTTTTTATTGTTATTTCCACGCTGTCATTTATATTTTCTTCAATTTTTTTAATAAAATAGTTCTCGTCATTTTTACAATCCTCTAATTCCGGAGATAGTAAAAAGTCAAAAATAGTCATCCTTAATAGCTCTGATTTATTATAACCGGTTAATCCCATACACTCTTTATTTATTGTGGTAAATTCTCCTTTTGGATTAAAGGTACATATTATTGCACAAGCATTTTCAAACAAATTGCGATATCTTTCTTCCGAACGTTTAAGTTTTTCAGCGGTTTCAATCTGTTCCGTTATATCTCTTATTATTCCCTTTTCGGTAATAGGTTTGCCGTTTTTGTCCCTTTCCCAACTGGTCCATTCTTCCACCCATCTAATTGTGCCGTCTTTACACAATACCCTATAAATGTGCTTGTACTCTGTTTTACCTGAATCTCTTTTTTCGTAGACATTATTGCGTGTTTTTTCTACATCATCTTTATGTAAGAAGTCCCAATAATCAACCTTACCAGAGTAAAAATCCTCAGATGAGTATCCGTACTTGGATATATTTTCAGTTACAAATTTTACAGGTATATTAGGGCCTATAGACCATTCAAAAACCACAATAGCACTTTTTTCAATAATATCATAAGCAGCTTCCAACCTTTTTTCATAGTCTTTCAGATTTTTCATATAATTAACTGAAGTTTTCTTCACATTACACTCCCCCTTAGTATAAAGTGATAATATCCTTATTATTTAACATTATACATAAAATTTGTAACTATCGCAATTAAAACAAAAAGCAAGAATCCGAACAATTCTTGCTTTGTTACTGTTCACACTATGTGTATTTTCAGTCTTATTACTATATTTGATATGATTGTTGTGAACATTAACCTTGCTTTAGCAAATTAAACCTGAATATTTTAGCAACTTCCACGGCTGCCATTTGCATAGACCACATAACCTTTTTGAAATACGCCTTTATAATAATCGACTTCAAAACTGTTAACTAAATCATAGACGTCTCCTTCTATGGCAAAATTCATATCGTCTACAGTAAGTGTTTTATCCCCATCCTCCGGCTCAGCCTGAGCCAATCCAAAAGTCGGGCCTGCTCAACCGTAACCCTTTAGAAAAACCCTTAAATCCTTAGAACCGTCTTGTTTTAATTGTTCCTTCGCTTTTTCGGATATTGATATTTTCATTTAATCACCTCATATAATATACCGTACACCTGTATAGGGTACTTAATAATAGTATATATTATTTTTATCGGCATATCAACATAAAAATATAAAGACTTTTATATTATATGACGACTATCAATCTGTGTTTCTTATTTTATGATTTTGAAATAAAATTATTCTTATAAAAAAACAGAAAACTCATCATAGTATTTCGATTTATACCTTCTCTAATAACAAGAATATTACATAAAAATCAGGCTAAACTAATCAAATAATGTAATTTTTACTTAACAGATTAATTATACAATATTCAGTATCTAAAAATTGTACATTTTAATTAAATAGCTTATAAGGAGGTAAAAATTTGACAAGTATCAGAACAGATTTGGCTTTAGAAGCAAAGGAAATACGTGAAGAGGAAGGCATGAAAAGTATACCGGGTATACAAACAGATGTGGATGCCGGTGCCCGCATACGAATTACGCGTGTGCAAATAACCGAAGAATCGGCGGCAAAACTTATAGGGAAGCCTATAGGCAATTATATTACTATAGAAGTTCCTGATCTTAAAAACAATGATATTGATTTAATGGAAGAAACAAGCAGAACTCTGGCAAAAGAATTAATAAGACTGACAAATCTAAAAAAAGATTCATCTATATTAATAGTGGGATTAGGAAATTGGAACGTAACTCCTGATGCCTTGGGGCCTAAGGTAACTGAAAAGGTTCTTGTAACCCGTCATATGACTGAATATATTCCTGAGCAAATTGATGATAGCATAAGGCCGGTATCCGCTTTATCCCCCGGTGTACTGGGTATTACCGGCATAGAAACAAGTGAAATAATATTGGGAGTAGTTAATCGTATAAAACCGGATTTAGTAATAGCCATAGACGCGTTGGCATCCAGAAAGTTGGAAAGGGTTAACTCAACTATACAAATTTCCGATACGGGAATTAATCCGGGTTCCGGGGTAGGAAACAATAGAAAAGAACTTAATAAAGATACTATAGGTGTTGATGTTATAGCTATTGGTGTACCTACGGTTGTGGATGCGGCAACAATGGCCGGTGATACCATTGATATGATTATCGAAAGTCTTATGAAAGAAGGAAAAAGGAACAATACTTTTTTTGAGATGCTAAATAACTTTAATAAGGAAGAGAGAATGGCGTTGATAAACGAAGTATTTACTCAGCAAGTGAAGAATATGATGGTAACACCAAAAGAAATAGATAGCATTGTAGATGATATATCTGATGTGATTGCCAACGGTTTGAACATAACATTGCATCCGGGTATAGAAATGGATGATACAAACAGGTTCATTAATTAATTAACTTAATAAGCATATTGTATAAAAAGAATGCATATAAAAGAAAAGATATAGTAAAAAGCTTTAGCACTTTATTTTTATCTTTTAATAAAGCACATATTTAAAAAATTAAGATAAATATGTGCTTTGTTCTTATCATTTAGAAGAGAGGGTAGAGATATTTGTATAGATTAAAAAGCGGTAAAAGTAATTTTATGTTCATATCAACATTCTTCTTGCCGATAATAGTAATTATACTATTACTGTTTAATCTTAATAAGTTTTCATTTGCATATTTAGGCATTTTAAAAAATACCATACCCGGCTTTAGCTCTTTAGGCAAAAACGAAAATAGCGTGTACGTTGCAAGTTCTGATTTGATTTATAATGATAGTATAGGAAAAGTAAAATTTAATCCCTTGAATTACATGCAATTTTCTTTTTTCGGGTTTTCACAAATAAAAGGCGATCAATATATATTCAGCAAAAATAAAATAGAGAAAAATTTACTTGAAATAGATAGTTATGCGGATGTTCCGGAAGGGGAAGTTTTTTTCAGTGAAGAAGACGAATACTTAATTGAAGAATCCATTGGAAAGGATAATAAAAATGATGTTTTTGTAACGGAAAAATCACCGGAAGAATTTTCATCAAATATAAAAGTACCGAAAAAGATAGCCCTGACCAAGAAAAATCCGGAAATCCTAATTTATCACAGCCATGCCACAGAAAGTTATACACCCTGCACTGAAGGTAACTACCATACTCTTAATGAAAAATATAGTGTTATATCCGTAGGCAGCATAATAGCTAAAAACTTGCAAGACAAATATAGTTATAAGGTAGTACATGATAAAACTTACCACGACAAGGATTCTTATGCATATTCATATATAAACTCACTGGCAACTATCAAACAACAGACCGCAAAAAACAAAACATTGAAAGTCTTCCTTGATATACACAGGGATGCTTTTACAATAAATAGTGCTGAACATAAAAAAATTAAAAAGAATGAGTACACTGCAACAATAAAATGTAAAAATGCTGCAAAAGTCATGTTAGTAATAAGCAGTGCTAATCCCAATTATAACGAATTGGAAAAGTTTGCAGCATATATAAAGAAAAAGATGGATAAACTATATCCCGGACTATATTTGAAAACTGATAAAAAAACAAGAAGTAAATATAACCTATATGTAAGTGATTATTCTATTTTGATTGAGGTAGGTTGCATACTGAATACAATAGACGAAGCAGCTTATACGGCAGAACTCATGTCAGATGTAATAGGGGAGGTACTTAAAGATTTACAGGAGTGAAAATTTTGAATAGGATAGAAGAGAAAAGATTAAAGAGAGAAATTTACAAAGAAAAAAGTAAACGTATAGCTATTATTTTGATTTGTTTTATTTTTTTTATGAGTATGATTTATATTACCGACACTACTACCTCGAGGATGCTACAAAAAAGCGATAATAAATATGCATTTTATATTAGAATGGAAAAGGATGGAGTAATAAGGTTAGATATTGCCGGTAAAACTTTTGAGCTATATATAAATCCTATAGTTGAAACTTTTAAGAGTTTGTACATTAGAATATCAAAAAGTATTTCCGCTTTGCATTAGCAAGGCGGCTTTTAACTTCAACTTCCTACTTTTATGTTGAAGGCGTGTATGCTATAATTTGATATGCAATAATTTAGAAAGATAAAGGGGAAATCACTATGCCTTACGACAGACAAAAATATATTAGAAACTTTTGCATCATTGCCCATATCGACCACGGCAAATCTACACTTGCAGATAGAATGATAGAAACAACGGGAGTAATCTCACAAAGAAATATGCAATCTCAAATATTGGATAACATGGATTTGGAAAAGGAGCGGGGCATAACAATAAAGCTTACTTCGGTAAGGTTGGAATACAAGGCGAAGGATGGACAATCATATATTTTTAATCTGATTGATACCCCGGGTCATGTAGATTTTACATACGAAGTTTCAAGAAGCCTTGCAGCTTGCGAGGGAGCGATTGTAGTGGTAGATGCCACACAAGGCATAGAGGCCCAGACTTTGGCAAATGTATATCTGGCTTTGGATAACGATTTGGAACTATATCCTGTTATAAACAAAATTGACCTACCCAGTGCTGATCCGGAGTTTGTAAAAAAAGAAATAGAAGATGTTATTGGATTGGACACGGAAAACGCAGCTTTGATATCTGCTAAAGAGGGTATAGGGATTGATGAAGTATTGGAGGGCATAATCAAATATATTCCAAACCCCAAAGGTGATAAAGAAAAACCGTTTAAGGCGTTGATATTTGATTCCCTTTATGATAGTTATAAAGGCGTTATTGCATATATAAGAGTTTATGACGGTGTTATTAAACCCGGCATGACAATCAAAATGATGTCAAATGGAGCCCAATATGAAGTTGTTGAAGTAGGTACTTTAAGACCGGGATTTTTCCCCGGGGAAGAGCTTTCAGCGGGTGACGTGGGTTATGTAACGGGAAGCATTAAAAATGTAAGAGATATTCACGTAGGGGATACAATAACTGATGGGAAAAATCCTTGCGATACACCTTTGCCCGGATATAGAAAAGTAACACCTATGGTTTACTCTGGTATATATCCTGCCGATGGTGCGGATTATAATGATTTGAGAGATGCATTGGAAAAATTGCAGCTAAATGATGCTGCTTTGCTATTTGAACCGGAAGTATCTATTGCTTTGGGTTTTGGGTTCAGATGCGGTTTTTTGGGGCTTCTTCATATGGAAATAATACAGGAAAGGCTCGAAAGAGAATACAATCTTGACCTAATCACAACAGCACCCAGTGTAATATATCAAGTAAAGAAAACCAACGGTGAATTGATTGAAGTTTCAAACCCGACAAATTTACCTCCTCCCCAAGAAATAGATTATATGGAAGAACCAGTTGTAGAAGCTTCCATAATGACACCGACAGAGCACGTAGGTACAATTATGGAGTTGTGTCAAAACAGAAGAGGCACATTTATTAACATGGAATATATAGAAGAGAAAAGAGCAATATTGCATTATACTCTTCCGTTAAATGAAATAATATATGACTTTTTCGATGCACTAAAATCAAGAACAAAAGGCTACGCATCATTGGATTATGTACTCAAGGGATATTTAAGGTCTGATTTGGTGAAATTGGATATTCTAATAAATTCTGAAGTAGTTGATGCTTTATCTTTCATTGTGCATAAGGATAAAGCCTATCCAAGAGGCAGGGCAATGTCGGAAAAGTTAAAAGATGTTATACCCAGACAACTTTTTGAAATACCTATTCAAGCTGCTATAGGTCAAAAAATTATTGCCCGGGAAACAGTAAGAGCTTTAAGAAAAGATGTATTGGCAAAATGTTACGGAGGGGACATTACCAGGAAAAAGAAACTATTGGAAAAACAAAAAGAAGGCAAAAAAAGAATGAGGCAAATCGGTAGTGTTGAACTTCCACAGGAAGCATTTATGTCTGTTTTAAAGCTTAATGATTAGGTGAAAAAATGAAAGAAATAGGCCTGTATGTTCATATCCCTTTTTGTAAAAAGAAATGTTTGTACTGTGATTTTAATTCTTATGAAATCCATGATGAAGATAAATATATAGATGCTTTGTGTAAAGAAGTTGCTAATTACACGGGAAAATATAAATTTAAAACTGTTTTTTTTGGTGGGGGGACCCCCACCTTAATTAAGTGGCAAAATATAGAGAAGATTTTAGAACTTATAAAGCCAAACATAAAGGAAGCAGCGGAAATAACAATAGAATGCAATCCGGAAACAGTAAATGAAGCATCTATGAAAAAGTATCGCCAATTGGGTATTAACAGGTTAAGTATTGGATTGCAAGCAGTACAAAATGATCTGTTGGCATCCTTAGGTCGTATACATAGCTTTGAAGATTTCCTGGATTGTTATACATTGGCGAGGAAACAGAGTTTTCAAAACATTAATATTGACTTAATGTTTTCTTTGCCCGGCCAGGATATGGCGAAATGGTTTGAGACACTAAAAAAAGTCTGCGGTCTTGGACCTGAACATATATCGTGTTATAGCCTGATAGTAGGAGAATCAACCCCCCTTTATTCTTTAATTAAATCAGGAAAATTAGTTATTCCCGATGAAGATATAGACAGAAAAATGTATCATTTAGCAGAGAACCTATTATCTGATTTTGGATATAAACAATATGAGATATCCAACTTTTCCAAAGAGGGATATAAATGTGAGCATAACCTAATATATTGGAAGAATGAAGAATACTTGGGGGTAGGTGCAGGCAGTCATAGCAAAATAAATGCAAAAAGATTTTGGAATGTAAAAGGTGTAAAAGAATATATTGAAAAGATAGATGACAAAGGAAATGCCATGGATGGGTTTGAGGACATTGATATGAATGAGGATATGTGGGAGACCATAATTCTTCGTTTAAGATTGAATGAAGGGTTAAATATTTCCAAATTCAACGAGAAATATAATAAGGATTTCATTCTTTTATATGGAAAAACTGTCACTGAACTGATTAAAGAAGGCTTAATAACTAAATACAATGAAAGTATTACTTTAACAGATTTAGGAAGAGATATATCCAACTATGTTTTTATAAAATTTTCTAATTTTTGAAAAAAGATTAACAAAACTATAGACAAAGAATAGTAGCAATGTTATTATAATAACAGAATTAGCACTCGATGATGGTGAGTGCTAACAAAGGTGGTGTTAACTATGTCCCTTAATAACAGAAAAAGACTTATACTTCAGGCAATAATTGAAGATTATATTAATACTGCTGAGCCTGTCGGTTCTCGTACCATTTCAAAAAAATACTTAACAAGCGTGAGCTCTGCTACAATCAGAAATGAAATGGCCGATTTGGAGGAATTAGGATATATTGAACAACCCTATACATCAGCGGGAAGAATCCCATCTGATAAGGGATATCGTTTATATGTTGATTCCATAATGGGGCAAAGCTTAGTAAATGCAAAACAAATAGAATATATAAAACAGGAATTTATAGAAGCTTTAGGGGAAATCGATGATTTGGTTAAACATGCATCCAAGTTGCTTTCGAATATTACGAAATACGCTTCTATAGCAATGGCACCCCAATATGGGAAGACATGCTTGAAGCATATTCAATTAATAGGTATTGACAACTTAAATGTTCTTGCGGTAATTGTTACCGATGCAGGCATTGTGAAAAATAGTGTAATCAGAATGGAAGAAAGTTTAAATGTTTATACTTTAGAAAAAATAACAAACATTCTAAATGACAAATTAACAGGCTTATCATTGGATGAACTTAGTAATTTGGATATTTCGGATATAGGCAGTGAAATAAATGGTTACAAAGAATTATTGCTTAAGGTTTTGCCTGAGTTGTTTCAAACCCTTAAATATTCGGATAAAATTGAAATTTATCACGACGGTGCAGCAAATTTATTGGACCTGCCCGAATATAGTGATGTGCAAAAGGCAAGGGAGTTTTTGAATGTCCTTGAAGAGAACGATTTGCTTTTTAAGGTATTAGAGGAATCATCCAAAGATTTATCCGTAACAATAGGAAAAGAGAATAAGATTACACAATTAAAAAATTGCAGCTTGATTACAGCTACTTACAGCCTAAATGGTAAAACTATCGGGTCCATAGGTGTGGTAGGTCCTACAAGAATGGAATATACAAAAGTTATTTCCGTGGTGGACTGTTTAACAAAGAATTTAAATGATATATTGTCAAAATTATTAAGAACATAATTAAGAATATTATATAAAAGAAATATGAAATAGATAGGTGGGATTTGCTTTTGAAAAAAGGTAGGAAGATAAATGAAGCACCGGAGAATGACAACAACGGTGTTATTAAGGAAAATGAACCGGATTTGGGAGTTGAAAATAATACTGATAGAGAGAATTTGGAAGATAACGAGGAAAATATAAAAGCAGAATATGATTTAAAACTAAAAGAAGGCAAGGAAAGATTCATGAGATTGCAGGCAGATTTTGAAAATTTTCGCAAAAGGGTTGTAAAGGAAAGAGAAGAAATTTTTCTGTTTGCCTTAGAGGAGCTGATGATGCAGCTTATAACAATAATTGATGATTTTGAAAGAGCCTTGGATTCTTTTAAAGCCGGTGATTTAGATGAGAAATATGTGGAAGGATTAGAAATGGTATATAATAATTTTTTGGAAGTGTTAAATAAAAATGGTCTTACTGAAATAGAGGCAACAAACTGTATTTTTGATCCGAATTATCATCACGCTGTAATGCAAGAAGAAGCAGAAGATGATGATAATATGATAAAGGAAATTTTTCAAAAAGGATATATGCTAAACACTAAGGTGATTAGACCTTGTATGGTAAAGGTTGCTGTTAAAAATTAAAAGTTTTTATATGAGGAGGAAATTAATATGGCAAAAGTGATAGGTATTGATTTGGGTACTACGAATTCTTGTGTAGCGGTTATGGAAGGCGGGGAGCCGGTTATTATACCAAATGCGGAAGGCAATAGAACTACGCCGTCCATAGTAGGGTTTTCAAAAAATGGAGAAAGACTTGTTGGACAGATAGCAAAAAGGCAAGCTATTACAAACCCAGACAGGACTGTATTATCAATAAAAAGAGAAATGGGTTCGAATTTTAAAGTAAAAATAGATGATAAAACATATACACCCCCTGAAATTTCAGCAATTATTTTATCTAAACTAAAGCAGGATGCAGAGGCTTATTTAGGCGAACAAGTTACCCAGGCTGTTATAACAGTTCCGGCTTATTTTAGCGATAGCCAAAGGCAAGCCACAAAGGATGCCGGAAAGATTGCGGGACTTGAGGTCTTAAGGATTATAAACGAACCTACAGCAGCAGCTTTGTCTTATGGGTTAGATAAAAATGAAAATCATAATATATTGGTTTTTGACTTGGGTGGGGGAACTTTTGATGTTTCAATTCTTGAATTGGGAGACGATGTAGTCGAAGTTTTAGCAACAAGCGGTAATAACAGGTTAGGCGGAGACGATTTTGATAACAGAGTCATGAAATATTTGGTACAAGAATTTAAAAAAGATCAAGGCATTGATTTAACCAATGATAAAATGGCTATGCAAAGACTAAAAGAAGCATCTGAAAAGGCAAAAGTAGAATTGTCCAGTGTTGTTCAAACAAATGTCAATTTGCCGTTTATTACAGCGGATGCTACAGGACCTAAACATTTGGATATAACTATTACAAGATCCAAATTCGATGAATTGACACATGACTTAGTAGAGGCTACAATGGAACCTGCAAGAAAGGCTTTAGCCGATACCGGATTATCGACGGATAAGATAGATAAGATTATTTTAGTGGGCGGTTCAACGCGAATACCGGCGGTACAGGAAGCCGTGAAAAAACTTATAGGTAAAGAACCGTTTAAGGGTATTAATCCTGATGAATGTGTTGCCCTTGGTGCCGCATATCAAGCCGGAGTATTAGGAGGAGAAGTAAAGGATGTTTTGCTTTTGGATGTTACTCCGTTAACTCTTGGTATTGAAACTTTAGGAGGAGTTTTTACAAAACTTATAGATAGAAATACCACCATTCCTTCTAAAAAAAGTCAGATATTTTCAACGGCGGCAGATGGTCAAACCAGTGTTGAAATACACGTACTTCAAGGTGAACGAGAGATGGCAACATATAATAAAACATTAGGTAGATTTCAACTTACAAATATTCCACCGGCACCAAGAGGAGTTCCGCAAATAGAAGTTACTTTTGATATAGATGCTAATGGAATTGTTCAGGTTTCGGCAAAAGATTTAGGAACCGGCAATGAACAGAATATAACTATAACGGCAAGTTCCAATTTGTCTAAAGATGATATTGATAAAGCTGTGAGAGAAGCCGAAAGGTTTGAACAGGAAGACAAAAAGAAAAAAGAAGAAGTAGAAATCAGAAATCAAGCTGACAGCTTGGTATACCAAACAGAAAAAGCCGTAAAGGAATTAGGAGATAAATTGAGTTCCGAAGATAAAATGAAGATTGAGGGAGAACTGAATAACCTAAAAGAGGCTTTAAAAGGAACCGATAACGAAAAAATAAAATCCGATACAGAAGAGTTAACAAAAGTGTTTTACGAGATTTCATCAAAGGTTTATCAAGAAACCGGTGGGCAATCACCTGGGGAAGGCGAAGATTTCAAAGGGTCTCAAAATGATGACGGCACAATAAATGCCGATTATAAAGTTGACGAAGATAAATAAGACATAAATTGGTGGTGATGTGATGGCAGCAAAAAAAGATTATTATGAAATTCTTGGTGTAGAAAAAACTGCATCAGAAGAAGAAGTAAAAAAAGCCTTTAGGAAATTAGCAAAAAAATATCATCCTGATATGAACTCCGGGGATAAAGAGGCGGAAGATAAGTTTAAAGAAATAAATGAAGCTTACGAAATTATTGGAGATAAAGAAAAAAGAGCAAAGTATGACCAATTCGGTCATACAGCTTTTGATCCCAACGGTTTTGGTGGTGGCGGTTTCAGCGATTTCGGAGACTTTACCGGCAACTTTGGAGGTTTTGGTGATATATTTGAAACATTCTTTGGAGGTGAAGGCGGTTTTGGCTTTTCTACATCAAGAAGGGCAAGAAACACAGGACCACAAAGAGGAAAAGATATAAGGTTTGATATAGACATTAATTTTGAAGATGCAGCTTTTGGAATAAAAAAAGACATTAGGATAAATAGAAACGAAGCTTGTGAGGATTGTAAAGGAACCGGAGCAAAATCGGGCAGTGGTGTGGAAACATGTAAAAAATGCGGCGGAACCGGGGAAATCAGATATACCCAAAATAGTGCATTCGGCAGGATTGTTAATGTGAGAGTATGTGATGATTGCCGTGGAGAAGGAACCGTAATTAAGAATCCTTGTCCTACATGCGGCGGCAAAGGAACTCTAAGAAAGAACAGAAAGATAACAGTAGAAATTCCTGCCGGTGTAGACAATGGTTCAATTCTTACACTAAGAGGCGAAGGAGAGCCAGGATTAAGGGGAGGTTCCAACGGCGACTTATATATTTATATAAAGGTAAAGCCACATAAGATGTTTAAAAGGGATGGCATTGATTTATACTGTGAAGTACCTATAGGCTTTGCTACAGCAACTTTAGGCGGTTCAATCAAAGTTCCCACATTGGAAGGCGATACCCCGTACAAAATAGGCGAGGGAACTGAAACCGGTACAACATTTAAAATTAGAGGTAAAGGAATACAGAGTCTTAAGGGTAAGCATAAAGGAGATTTGTATTTCTCTGTAAATATCCAGACTCCGAAGAAACTTACGGATAAACAAAAAGAGGCATTAAAAGACTATGCAGAATCAATGGGAGAAGGATATGATGAGTCCGACAGGTCCTTTTTTGGAAAGGTTAAAGATGCCTTCGGTAAATGATAATAAAAGCAGCAAAATTGCTGCTTTTTTGTTAAATAAATAAAATATCGTTATAACTCACACATTGTATAATTCCTCCTATTACTATGATAATGTCGCTCTGGGGGCTACCGAAGAGTCTTAAGATCCTTCATAGCGTTCACGATGACACCAAAACCATGTGAACAGTAACAAAATATTTTGCAGTGAGTTTGAATATATAAAGAATAGTCTAAAATTATCACTTATAAATTAGTATTGTTGATAATTATATAAGGGAGCAAGCATATGAAGTATATTGAATATACTGTATTAACAACATTAGAGGCCAGTGATGCTGTAGCATGTTTATTAGAGCGGGAAGGTGCTATTGGCATAGCCATAGAGGACCCCAATGATATTTTGACCCTTAATAAAGATAAGCGTAACTGGGATTATATTGAACCGGAATTACTTGAAAGTTTAGGTAAAGACGTAAAGGTTAAAGGTTACTTTAGAAGATATGTGAGCAAATTGGAAGAAAGTGTGCAGGAGCTAAGAAAATACGGTTTGGATGTAGGTAAAGGACAGGTTATTGTTAATAAAATTGACGAGGAAGATTGGGCAAAATCTTGGAAGAAATATTTTAAGCCTTTTAAGGTGGGTAAAAAAATGATAATAAAACCTACCTGGGAGAGTTATAAAGAGTGCAATGAGGATATTGTAATCGAGATAGATCCGGGCATGGCTTTTGGAACCGGAGATCATGAAACTACTTTTTTATGCCTGCAACTTTTAGAGAAATATATAAATCACAATTATCACATAGTTGATGTGGGTTGCGGTTCGGGAATACTGGGTATAGCTGCTGCAAAATTAGGTGCCGGGGAAGTATTATGCATTGATATAGATGAAAATGCATGTAAGGTTGCTAAGGAAAATGTAATTTTAAATAAAGTTGAAGAAATAGTAACAGTAACAAAAGGTGACTTGCTTAACATTGAAAAAAGAAAATTTGATATGGTTGTAGCCAATATTATTGCTGACACTATAATTGTTTTGGGTGAACAAGCCCTAAGTTTCTTAAAGAACCATGGGTATTTCATATCATCAGGGATAATATTGGATAGAATAGATGAAGTAATCAATTGCATAACAGAATGCGGTTTTGAAATAATTGAGGTTTCAAAAAAAGGAGAATGGTGTGCAATAGTTGCAAAGAGGTAGATAAATGAACAGGTTTTTCATAAGAAAAGAAAACATAATAAATAAAAATGCTATCATTACAGGTGAGGATGTTAATCATATTTCTAATGTCTTGAGAAAAAAAGAAAATGACAGGCTAACACTTTGCGATGGCGAAGGTAAAGATTATTTGGTAACAATAGAAAGTATGGATAAGAAAGCAATAAGTACCAAAATAGTATATGAAGAAAATTCTGTAGGTGAATTAGATATTGATATTGTTGTATATCAGGGAATACCTAAATTCACAAAGATGGAGCTTATCATTCAAAAATGTATTGAATTGGGTGCAAGTAGTATAGTGCCAGTGATATGTGAAAGGACTATTGTAAGGTTCAATTCAGCTAAAGATGAAGCCAAAAAAGTTGAGAGATGGCAAAAAATATCCGAGGAATCGGCTAAACAAAGTGGTAGGGGCAGAATACCTGTAATAAATAAGCCAATGATCTTTGAAAAGGCTCTAATTGATGCCAAGCCGAAAGATTTAGTTTTAATTCCTTATGAATTAGAAAAGGGTATAGGATTAAAACAAGTATTAAAAAGAGAAAAGCCAAACAGTATTGGCATTTTTATAGGACCTGAAGGCGGTTTTGATAATAATGAAATTCAGTTAGCCATAAATAATAAAGCAAATATTGTATCACTTGGCAGTAGAATACTAAGGACAGAAACTGCGGCGTTAGTTGTATTGGGCATAATTTTATACGAATTCAATCAAATATAGCTGATATAATTAAAACGGAGGAAGAACATTGAATAAGGTTGCTTTTTATACTTTAGGTTGCAAAGTTAACCAATACGAAACTGAGGCAATGGTGGAGGCTTTTGATAAAAAGGGTTATAAAATAGTAGAATATGATAACTATTCAGATATCTATATAATAAACACCTGTACTGTTACCAATATGGGAGAGAGAAAATCCAGACAGATTATAAGGAGAGCTTTAGATTATAATAAAGATGCTTTTATAGCTGTAGTAGGATGTTATTCCCAAATAGCACCCCAGGAAGTTTCAAACATTGAAGGAGTTCAGTTGATTGTCGGCACAGACAATAGGGCAAAAATAGTTGAATTGGTTGAGGATGCCATTAAAAAAAATGAAAAAATAAATGTAGTTTCTGATATCATGCAGATTAACAAATTCGAAGAATTAGCTATAAGTCAATATAAGAACAGAACGAGAGCTTTTATAAAGATTCAGGAGGGCTGTGACCAATATTGTTCTTATTGTGTTATTCCATATGCAAGGGGTCATGTAAGGAGCAGAAGTAAAGAGAGCATCATGGAAGAAGTTAAGACGGTGGCTAAAAATGGCTATTCAGAGGTAGTATTAACAGGTATACACATAGGTTCTTATGGAAAGGATTTAGACGGTACAAGGTTAATAGATATAATAGAAAGCATACATGAAGTTGAGAGAATAGAAAGGATAAGGATGAGTTCTCTTGAACCGAATACTCTTGATAAAAGCTTTGTTAATCGTCTTTCAAAGCTAAATAAAATTTGCGAGCATTTTCATTTATCAATGCAAAGTGGGTGCGATGAAACTTTAAAAAGAATGAACAGAAAATATACTGTGGGGGAATTCAGGGATGTTGTTAAAAACCTTAGAAATACTTTTCTTGAGGTAGGAATTACTACGGACATTATCGTCGGTTTTCCGGGAGAAACCGAGGAAGAATTTAACAAGACCTATGAATTTGTTGATGAAATAGGATTTAGTGCCATGCATGTGTTTAAATATTCACCAAGAAAAGGAACACCGGCAGCAAATTTTAAAAACCAAGTAAATAATAAAGTTAAGGAAAAAAGAAGTAAGCTAATACTTGATTTAGCCAAAAAAAATGAAGAAAGATTTATAAAAGGATTTCTGAACAAAAGTTTTAATGTATTATTTGAACAAGAGTTAAAAAAAGAAAAAGGTCTTTATGAAGGATTAACTCATAATTATATAAGAGTTATTGTAGAGTCGCCAATAGATATTAGCGGTAAAATACTAAACGTAGTTTTAAAAGAAGTTAAAGATGGATATGCCATTGGAAAATTGTTAAAGGATAAAGATTTATAGAGGATTATTTGATGTTATTGTTGAATAATAAAAGTACACGATAGCTTGATGGGGGAGGTGAACTAAATGAATAACTGTATATTCTGCAAGATAATAAAGGGTGATATTCCTTGCAACAAAATATACGAAGATGATAAAATTTTAGCTTTTAATGATATAAATCCCGAGGCCCCTGTTCATTTTCTTGTTATTCCTAAAAAACATATGGATTCCATTAAGGATTTAGGCAAAGATGACTGTACTTTATTGTTTCATATTATGAATGTTATTGTAGATTTAGCAAAAGACAAGGGTATTGACGAAAAGGGATTCAGAATTGTCAATAATATCGGTAACGAAGGGGGGCAAACAGTACCGCATTTGCATTTCCATGTACTTGGGGGGAGGGCATTGCAGTGGCCTCCGGGCTAAAATTGCACCAAAACCTATTATTGACACCTTGCTGACATGTACTGTATAATGGATTATGTCTTTAATTTGTTCCGCTTTTATGCAGTTTAGTTTTATGCAATGATTGTTACCAGCGGAGGGAGGGTGTATTAGATGTCAGAAATTCGTGTTGGAGAAAACGAAACTTTGGAAAGTGCATTGAGACGTTTTAAAAAGAAATGTGCAAGGGCAGGAGTTTTAGCCGAGGTAAGAAAAAGAGAACATTACGAAAAACCAAGTGTTAAAAAGAAAAAGAAATCTGAAGCAGCTAGGAAAAGAAAATTTAAATAAAGGAAGTTGATTATATGTCTTTCAAGCAGATTTTACAGCAGGATATGAAAACTGCAATGAAAGAAAAAGATACCATCAGGAAGAATGTTATCACCATGGTCAGGGCTGCGATATTACAACAAGAAAAAGATAAAAAAATAGAAATGGACGATGAAGGAATTCTTGATGTAATTGCCAAAGCAGCCAAGCAAAGGAGAGATTCAATCCCGGAATTTGAAAAAGGTAACAGACCTGACATAATAAAAGATTTGGAAAGAGAAATTGAAATTTTGATGTCCTATCTGCCGGAACAATTAAGCGAAGATGAAGTAGATGAGTTGGTTGCCCTGACGATTTTAGAAGTGGGAGCACAAAGCCCCAAAGATATCGGTTCGGTAATGAAAGCACTCATGCCGAAGGTTAAAGGCAGGGCGGATGGTAAAATAGTCAATCAGTTGGTAAGAAAACATCTGAATTAAAGTATATTTAAAGACTTGAAATTATTGATTTCAGGTCTTTATTACTGTTTATACTTGTTTTTAACTTTCTACAATTATTAGTTACACCCCATCCTACAGTCCTTTAGCCTTGTAACTCAGCAATCATATCAAATACTAATAATAAGGATGAGGTCTTTTGGCTACCGAAAACAACATAAAAAAATAACTTATTTTAAAGAAGGAATTTATGTTATAATGGTATATAGATAGTGATGCAGATATAGATATATTAATGAATGGAAGGGTGGGCAAAATGTTTGGCGATTGGACTACTTTAAGCATTTTCTTATATGTATTGGGATTAGTACTTTTGATGATTGAAGGGGCTATTCCGGGTTTTGGATTACCCGGGATTACCGGAATAATTTGTGTTACAATTAGCGTTGCATTGATTACATCAAATTTATATGAAGCTATGCTTCTGATAATAATAACCATTTTGCTATTTGTATCTGCCATTGTATTACTCTATAAATTAGGATATGCAAGCAAATATCTGAAGTTTTTAGTTCTTAATACAGAACAAAATAAAGAAGAAGGTTATATTACTCAGAAATTAGATAATTCCTATGTAGGAAAAACCGGGATTGCAGAAACTATATTAAGACCCGCGGGAATAGTTAGTATAGAAGATAAAAGAATCAGTGCACAATCTCAGGGAGACTTTATTGAAAGCGGGACTAAAGTAATCGTAACTGAAGTGGCTGACATGAAAATAATAGTAAAAAAAATAGAAGAGGAGGACTAAAATGTTTGATTTAATTGCTCCCATACTTATAATATTTGTTATTATCCTTGGAATAACGATATTTTTAAGTTTTGTACCTATCGGTTTATGGATATCTTCCTTGGCAGCAGGTGTGAATGTAGGCATATTTAATCTTGTCGGAATGAGGCTTAGAAGAGTTATACCCAGCAGGATTGTAAATCCGTTGATTAAAGCAAGAAAAGCCGGTTTGGGGCTTACCGTCAATCAATTGGAAGCTCACTATTTGGCCGGGGGAAATGTTGACAGAGTTATTAATTCCCTTATAGCTGCCCAAAGAGCGGAAATTGATTTAAGTTTTGAAAGAGCAGCCGCTATTGATTTGGCCGGGAGAGATGTATTGGAAGCTGTGCAAATGAGTGTTAATCCAAAAGTAATAGAAACACCTGTCATAGCTGCAGTTGCCAAGGATGGAATTGAAGTTAAAGCCAAGGCAAGGGTAACAGTAAGGGCGAATATAGCAAGGTTAGTTGGAGGTGCCGGTGAGGAAACAATAATAGCAAGAGTTGGCGAAGGTATTGTTACAACTGTAGGTAGTTCAGGAAGCCATAAAGAAGTTTTAGAAAACCCTGATTTGATATCAAGAACCGTACTCAATAAAGGTCTGGATTCAGGTACAGCTTTTGAAATACTGTCTATAGATATTGCAGATGTAGATGTGGGTAGAAATATCGGTGCCCAACTGCAAACGGATCAAGCGGAAGCCGATAAAAGAATAGCACAAGCAAAGGCTGAAGAAAGACGTGCCATGGCGGTGGCAAAGGAACAGGAAATGATTGCATCCGTTCAGGAAATGAGAGCAAAAGTAGTTGAGGCGGAAGCCGAAGTGCCGAAGGCCATGGCAGATGCCCTACGCTCAGGTAATTTAGGTGTATTGGACTATTTTAATATGCAAAACATACAAGCAGACACACAAATGAGAGATTCTATATCTAAATCAGGCAGAGCAGATGTTACAGACAAGAACAAAAGATAGAATATGACAAACAAAAAGCATTATATTATATTGGTTGTAGAGAGAGGTGAGAGGCATTGGATTTAATTATAGTTTTTATTGTTTTTTCAATAATTATGAATATTATAGGATCTGTTAAAAAACAGAATAAAGGACAAACGGGCAGGAAAACTGCTAAATCCTCTGCTTCGGGAAGAAGAGATTTTAGAAGTTTGATAGAGAATGAGATTTTTTCAATACCTAAAAAACCTGTTTCAAGAAGTGTAAAAGTTGCAGAAAGTATAAAAACTGACTCATTAGAAGCAGAAAAAGCTGGGCATGTTCATTTTAAAGAGGCTAAAAAGCCAATGAAGACAATAAAAGAAAGCACCGAATTAAAAAGAACGCCGATTTTTGACAAAACGGATATGCAAAGGGCTATAGTGATGGCTGAAGTTTTGGGAAAGCCTAAGGCTTTTAGACGATAGAATTAGCAATTAACAATTAACAATTAACAATTCCCCTTTTGGAACATGATTTTAATCCTGTTCCGGGGGGATTTTTTTATATAGTAGGAAAGTCCTACTTTCCTACTATATAAAATACAATTTATTTATATGCCGTGCC